>JAEZQV010000142.1 GCA_023441125.1 Bacillota bacterium | reverse complement strand
TGTGAACCTGATTGCCCATGACCCGTACATAAGCCGGGAAGCAGCGGCAGCCCTGGGCGTAGAACTTGTTGACAAAGCGGCGCTGTTTAAAAATGCCGATATTCTCAGCTTGCATGTACCCCTGAATGAGCAAACAGCCGGTATTGTGGCTAAAGCAGAGCTGGCGCTGATGAAACCAAGTGCCATCCTGATTAATACCTCCAGAGCAAAGGTGGTGGACCAGGCGGCACTGATCGACGCTTTAGCAAGCAGACAGCTAGCCGGCGCCGGCATCGATGTCTGGGAGAGTGAACCGGTCGATCCGGCCAATCCCCTGCTTTCCCTGGAAAATGTCATTGTATCGCCCCATGTGGCCGGCTTTACTTTCGAGGCGCTGCAGCGCATTGCCCGGCAGGCGGCGAAAAACTGCGTGCAGGCGTTAAATGGAGAAAAACCGGATTTTGTCGTTAATCCGGACGCCTTAACGCTTTGGCAGACAAGAGTGGCCCGGAAAAAAGCATAAAAGAAACCTTGGCCGCCTTGTTCATACTGATTCGATGATAGGGAGGGTTTGTCATGAGTTACGACGTAAGCCAGCTGCGCAAGAATCTGGATGTTACCCGCTCCTGGGAAAAAATGGAGTATACCGGCTGGCAGGATGAGAATCTGTCCTGGAAGCAGGATTGCTACATTGGCGACTGGAGTCAAATGACCGAAGTCCGCGTCACCGGTCCGGACGCTTTACGCTTCTTTAGCGATTATGCGGTAAACAGTTTTACTAAATTCGCCAGCCGCCAGGCAAAACATGTAATTTTCTGCAATATGGACGGTAAGGTCATCGGTGAAGGTATTTTGATCCGTTTCGGTGAGGATGACTATGAATTTCAGTCCGGGGGCCCGGTCTGGAGCTGGCTGGAATTCAATTGCAAAAAAGGCGAATACAATGTGTCCATTAGCAAAAACGATTGTAAGTTTAAATATCAGGTGTCTGGGCCAAAATCCCTGTATCTTCTGGAGAAACTCACGGGCCAAAGCCTGCGGGACATCAAATTCATGCATATGGGCCAAGCGCAGATTAACGGCGTTGACGTGGATCTGCTGCGGCAAGGGATGGCCGGGGAAATCGGCTTTGAAATTCAGGGTCCCAAGGAAAAAGGGAAGGCGATTTATGATGCGGTTTTTGCCGCAGGCCAGGAGTTCAATATCCGCCGTATCGGCGCCAGAACCGCGATGGTCAATCATATGGAAGCATGCTTTCCCACCGTTGTCCATGACTATCTGCCGGCTATTACCGGAGAAGCGGAAAAAGACTACTGGCAGGCGTATAACAGTAAGGATAAGGCTGGTACCGGCAGTCTGGAACGCTTCTTAAAAGTCAGAGGCAGTTTTACAGCCGATGATATAAACGCCTGGTATCGCAGTCCGTTGGAGTTAGGCTGGACACCGCGAATAAGCTTCGACCATGAATTTTATGGCCGTGCCGCCCTGGAAAAAGAAGCCGCCAATCCCTTGAGAAAAATTGTAACCTTAGTCTGGAATATCGAAGATGTGACTGATGTCTATGTATCCTTATTTCGTGACGAAGTACCTTATGACTTTATGGAGTTGCCCAGGCAGCAGTGGTATTGCTGCCATGCGGATAAAGCAGTGGCCGGCGGCAAAGTGGTTGGGATTGCCACCAACCGCTGCTACAGCTACTATTTCCGGGAGATGATTTCTCATTGTTCCATTGATATTGCCTATGCAGCCATTGGCACGGAAGTTTCCGTGGTTTGGGGCAACCCGGGCTCCCGGCAGAAAATTATCCGGGCTACTGTGGCCCAGTCCCCTTATAAATCGGATAACCGCTATGCCGATTTACATGGGCTGCCTTAAAAAAGCGTTATCCGGCAGAGAGCGGCGCAGGCATTATAACAGGCAGTATTTGCGATCCCCCCGGCTTGGGCAGGGGGGATCTATACGTGATTAGCGGGTCATTTGATTAAAAAATTCAGAAAAAACTGGCTAAAATGTATAGTCTTGACAGAGCCGCGGCCGGGAGTATAATTTTAGTAATATGGAAATTACCGGTTGCATCTGCAGTAAAATTGCTATCGTTACGATAAAGTAGGAGACGATGCTGTGTCCATCTTTCTATACATTCTTAGTCATAACATTATACCGATTTTTGCCTTGGTCGCTTTGGGATTTCTGCTGGGTAAAAAGTTTGAGCTGCATATCTTCAGCCTGAGCAAGCTATTGTTCTATTTATTTATACCGGCCTTTATTTTTGTGAATTTATATATAACCGAGCTAAAAATGGATATGCTTACTATTTTTCTGTGCGGCCTGTTAATACTTATCACCAATGATCTTGTTGCCCGGGTGGTTGCCAGAATCCGCCATTACGATGTAGGTCTGACCAATGCTTTTAAAAATTCCATCATGTTTAACAACTCCGGCAATATTGGTGTATCGCTCATTACGCTTATTTTTACAAGCGGTCCTTTTGTGATTAACGGCCAGACGCCGTATCTTCACCAGGCCATTACCGCTCAGATCATCATTCTTGTTCTCCAGAATATGAGTGTTAATACGCTCGGATTTTATAATGCCGGCCGGGCTACGTTGAGCGTGCGGGATTCTATAAAAAAAATGGTATCAATGCCTTCTTTGTATGTTATCATGCTGGCCCTAATCTGCAAGATCATGCCGCTGGACCTTACCGCTACCACCTTATGGCCTGTTCTGGATTACTTAAAAAACGGTCTGGTGCCGATGGCCTTAGTAACATTGGGTGTTCAGCTGGCCAAAACCCAGTTCAATTTTAAGAGTATGGATGTTCATCTTTCCGTATTTATTAAGCTGATTGTGGCGCCACTGCTGGCTTTTGTCTATATTCACGCATTAGGGTTAACCGGCATTATAGCGCAAACGATATTTATTGCCCATGCTGTTCCCACCGCAGTGAATACCGCGTTAATTGCCGTGGAATATGACAGTTATAAGGATTTTGCCTCGCAGGCGGTTATGGTTTCGACACTCTGTAGCGGTGTAACGCTGACGTTGGCCATTTACACGGCGGCAATCATGTTTCCGGCACAGTAATACCGGAGTGTTTCTTATGGCAGAGCAAATCCAAATGCTGCTAAAATAACAAAGCCAGAATTGGTACGATTTTAGTACCGATTCTGGCTTTTGTTTCACATAATACTCGCTATGATAGCGACAACAGCTATTAGATGAAATTTATGTCATAGATATTTATTTAGGTGGACAGTTGAAGAATTACCAGGTTGGCCTGCACGGTTGTAGTGGCCAGAAAGATATCGTTGCCGGTAGCATTGACCAGTGTCAGAATGCTTGGCGCGGCAGCCACCGTAATAAAATCGGCTCCTGTCAACTGAGTACTAAGGATGGGGGTAGCAGCAGAGGAGACGGGAGTACCGCCGAGTGCAAGGGAAAAAGTAATAGTTGGCGCTACTGTTGAGCCATCCACCGCAATCCACCAGCTAACATAGTAGTTCCCGGGCGCGGCAATTGTAATTTCGCCATTGGCAGCATTCAGCGTCAGGTCAGGGCTTTGATTATTAATGACCGAATTAAAAGGAATTGCAGTTCCGTCAGTTATTGTTGCCGCTTCAGCCGTACTGTATTGCACTTGCATTCCCAAAAGCACTGCGCCAGGTCCGGTAACCCCGGTAACCCCGGTAACCCCGGTAGCGCCGGTAGCGCC
>JAEZQV010000080.1 GCA_023441125.1 Bacillota bacterium | reverse complement strand
TTTTAAAGCCTTCGCCCTCGTTGCCCAGCCGGTTTTCTTTGGGAACTTTCACATCCTGGAAGATAAGTTCATTGGTTATCGACGAATGAATGCCCAGTTTGTGTTCTTTTTTGCCAAAGGTAAAGCCGGCCATGCCTTTTTCCACGATAAATGCGGTAATGCCTTTTACGCCTTTGGTCCGGTCGGTCATGGCAAACACGACGTAGATTTCGGCTTCGCCGGCGTTGGTAATGAAGATTTTACTGCCGTTAAGGAGATAGTGGTCTCCGTCCGCGACGGCGACGGTTTGCTGGGACGCGGCGTCGGTGCCGGCGTTGGGTTCGGTCAGGCCAAAGGCCCCCAGCTTGGTCCCTTCGGCCAGCGGCACCAGAAAGCGCTGTTTTTGTTCTTCGCTGCCATAGGCGTAAATGGGACAGGCACATAACGACACGGTGGCCGACAGGGTGATGCCCACGCCGGCATCCACCCGGGACAGTTCTTCGACGGCTAAAATGTAGCTCAGTACATCGGCTCCGGCGCCGCCGTATTGTTCGGGAAAGCAAATGCCGGTAAAGCCCATCTCGCCCATGGCATCGGCAATGGCGCGGGAGAACTCTTCTTTTTCATCCCGCTCGGCCGCGCCGGGGGCGACTTCTTTTTCGGCAAAGTCCCGCACCAGCTTCTGCATCATTTTTTGGTCTTCCGTAAGCTGAAATTGCATAGCTCAAATCCTCCTGCCAACTGCTGTGGCTAATTTACATTCGGTTAGATGCGTTCGACAATGATGGCGATTCCCTGGCCGCCGCCAATGCACAGCGTGGCCAGCCCGCGTCTGGCCGCTTTTGCTTTCAGGCCATGGAGCAGTGTTACGAGTATGCGGGCGCCGCTGGCGCCGATCGGATGCCCTAAGGCAATGGCGCCGCCATAGATGTTGACCCGGTCCGGCGGGAAATTTAGTTCCTGGCCGACTGCTAAAAACTGCGCGGCAAAGGCCTCATTGGCTTCGATCAGATCGATATCGGCGATTGTCAGGCCGGCTTTGTCCAGGGCTTTGCGGGTAGCCGGCACCGGCCCTATGCCCATCAGGCCGGGATCGACGCCGGCGGCGGCGAAGCTGACGATGCGGGCCAGGGGTTTCAGGGACAGTTCCCGCGCCTTGTCGGCCGACATCACGACCAGCGCCGCCGCCCCGTCATTGATGCCGGAGGCGTTGCCGGCGGTGACGGTGCCGTCTTTTTTAAAGGCCGGCTTAAGCGCCGCCAGCTTGTCTAAGGTCGTGCCGGCTTTGGGATATTCGTCGGTGGCAAAAACGGTGTCGCCTTTTTTGCCTTTGATGGTCACCGGGACAATCTCTTGTTGAAAAACGCCCTGCTCAATAGCGGCCAGCGCCTTTTGCTGGGACTCGGCAGCCAGCTGATCCTGCGCCTCGCGGCTAATGCCGTACCGGGCCGCGACGTTTTCGGCGGTTATGCCCATGTGGTAGTCGTTAAAGGCGCACCATAAGCCGTCTTTTACCATGGTATCGGTCAGTTTGGCATCCCCCATCCGGTAGCCCCAGCGGGCTTTGCTGTCCAGTACATAGGGGGCGTTGGTCATGCTTTCCATACCGCCGGCCATAACCACTTCGGCGTCGCCGGCGATGATTGACTGCGCCGCCAGTGTGACGGCTTTGATGCCGGAACCGCACACTTTATTGACGGTATAGGCCGGCACTTCGACCGGCACACCGGCTTTGACCGCCGCCTGCCGGGCCGGGTTCTGGCCCTGGCCGCCCTGCAGCACGTTGCCCAGGATTACTTCATCGATTATGCTGCTGGAGATGCCTGACCGGCTGACGGCTTCCTGGATAACAATACTGCCTAAATCCGCCGCCGAGAGTGAGGCGAGCGACCCGTTAAACGCACCGATTGCCGTCCTGACGGCACTGGTAATAACTACTTCTTTCATTTCAACACCCCTAGTTATAATCTGCAATCGCCATTGCGCCTTCTATTTCCAGCCAGTGCCAGAACAAAAGCCCGCGTAACTTAATTCTTATATGGGAACAGCCTTCTTTTACTTTAAGGGCCTGCGGATAATACACCAGCACAGAATCCACTTCTGTGACGCAGTATTCCCCCGCCGGGGAAACTGCCGGGCCGGTAACCGCTACTGACGGTACGTAACTACCTGTTACGCTTTTGCCTGTGCAGGCTCAGCCGCCAATGGCCGGTTCGAGCTTAAGTTCAATCACAATGGCTGCCGAACGCGCAATGATATATTGAGTGGCATCCCTGTCAATAAAAATCAGCGGCATTGCTTCGCCCCCTGCTGTCATTTTTGCATAACCCGGATTACCGCCGCTGCATCTTCCAGCATGGCATTATGCAGCAGTTCTGTTTCCGCCGGGCTCATTTCTCCGGCCGGTTGAAATAAACAGTCCAGGATTCGTTTGCCGACCAGCCGGCTTACGCCAAGGCTCCCTTCCTGCCGGTACGCCGGCAGCAGGCAATCATCAAACAACTGCATGTCGGCTGCGGCATAATCAAAGACCCGGCACCAAAGCTGTAACAGTTCCTGCTCCTCCAGCCCGGCCTGGGCCAGCAGCGCTTTTTTATGGGCGCTGGTCAGGGTCAGCAGCCCGGATAGATAAACCCGCAAAGCAGCAGTAATCTGCTGCCTTGTCAGCCTGTGTTTCCCTGTCCGCCCCCCGAAAGCCCCAGCCGGCCGCTTATTATCCACCCCGATCAAGGCGGCAACCAGCTCATCCGCCGATATTGCCGTAATTAACAGTATCTTTTTCTGCACGTCATTGCCGGCGAACTTGGCAGCCTGAGAGCAGAATTTCTGGGTATGCCGGCCTACGCTGCGGTAGTAGCGTCCCTTGGCCGCGGCAAATATGTCTTGTAAAAATGTAATTACCGGCATGGCCCACCCCCGCTAGTTTTCTACATCAGGCCTTTGGCTTGCGCCTCGGCCGTAAGGCCGGCGCGGAAATCCGGATGACTTATGGCAATCAGCGCTTTAGCCCGCTCACGCAGGCTCTTGCCCCTGAGTTCGGCAATACCGTATTCCGTAACTACATAATGCACATCGTTGCGCGTGGTGGTTACGGCCGCCCCTTTATCCAGTTCACAGGCAATCCGGGAAATTTTGCCGCCGGCGGCAGTGGCCGGCAGGGCAATAATGGACCTGCCGTTTTTTGACCGGCTGGCGCCGCGGATAAAGTCGACCTGCCCGCCGACGCCGCTGAACTGTTTGCTGCCAATCATTTCGGCATTGACCTGTCCCATAAGATCCACCTGCAAGGCCGAATTAATCGAGATCATATTTTCATGCTGGCCGATGATGCAGGGATCATTGATATAGTCCACCGACTGCATTTCCACAGCCGGGTTATTATTGACAAAGTCATACAGTTTCCTGGTCCCCATTAGAAAAGTGGCCATAAACTTGCCGGCATTAATGGTCTTTTTGCGGTTGGTAATCACGCCGGCCTCGGCTAAAACCACCACGCCGTCGGAAAACATTTCCGAATGAATGCCCAGATCCTTTTTATCTTTTAAGAATAACAATACCGCATCAGGAATAGCGCCAATCCCCAGCTGCAGGGTAGCCCCGTCCGGAATGAGCCGGGCAACGTTTTCACCGATGGCTTTTTCGATATCGCCGATTTTGGGCGGCGGTAATTCGATTAGCGGTTCATCCTGTTCCACAAGATAGTGAATGGCATCCAGGTGAATTTTGGCCCCGCCGGTACGGGGAACCGAGTTATTGATTTGCGCAATCACCAGCCTGGCGCATTCAGCCGCCGGCTTGGTATAATCGGCCGATACGCCGTAACTGCAAAAGCCCGCTTCATCCGGCGGCGTAACCTGAATGAGTGCGACGTCGACCGGCAAAAGGTTCTCTGTAAACAGTCTGGGGATTTCCGAAAAAAAACAGGGAGTAAAGTCGGCCCGTTTTTCTTCTACTGCTTTTCTGGTTGAACCGCCTACAAACAGGGCATTATGACGAAAACTGTCTTTCATTTCCGGCTGAGCATACTTGGCCGGTCCCATAGCGACCATATGAACAATTTCCACATTGCTAAGTTCTGCGGCCCGGTCCACTAAAGCATTGACCAGCGCCGTCGGCTCGCCGCAGGCATGACCGGTTACTACCCGGTCACCGGCTTTAATTTTTTTAACTGCGGCTTGAGCGGTAACAATTTTATCCTGATAAACATTTCTCCAATTATGCAAAGTAATGCCTCACCTTCGTTACAATTTCCGTGGCAAGCTCTTCTTCCGGCACAGCGGCCGCATCTACCGTCGCCGCCGCTACCTGGACAAAGGGGCCGCTGACATGGTTGTATTTAAATGCGCAATTAGCCGTACAGCCGCTGATATATATAACAAAATCAACATCCAGCGAATTATAACCGGTCTGACAGCCGCCGGCCTGCAACATAGCCTGGACTTCAGCGGCCACTTTCCCCCTGTCAATCCGCGGATTGCATCCCCCGCAAAAGGTAATGCTGATCTTTCGGTTATTCATGGTTAGGTTTTTTCCTTACGCAGGATCTTTAACGCCTGTTCAATCAACTGCTCACTGACCTCATGCAAAAGCACAACACCTTTCACTTCCGGACACGCCTCTTTGATTGCTGTTTCTACCAATTCCGCCAGGGTTTGTTGGGCACCGGGGCAGGCTGCGCATGCCCCGGTGAACCGTACTTTAACCAACCCGTCGGATGTTTCTTCAACCAACTCAATGTCGCCGTTATGCGCTTTGAGCGCCGGACGGACTTTCTGCTCAATTACTTGCTGCATTTTTCCCATCTGAACATCCTCAAATTACCACTTATTTTTGCTCAATGCCGGCGATGGCTTTGGCCAGCGCTTTCTTGTTCTCCAGATTGCCCTGACGGGCGATCATGATCCGCTGGGCTTGCGGCGAGCCGGCGCCGTGCATGGATTCTGTGCGGTAACCGACGGCGGCGGTACCCAGCGTGATGTTTTCTATTAAGCGCAGAATCCGCATCCGGTTTTCCGTAGATACCGCGGCCACGCCCCGGAAGTATTTTTCTACCACTTTACCGATTTCGGGATGACGCAGGTCTTTCTCTGAAGGCATGGTTACCATCAGACCGCCGGCGATATCTTCGGCCAGGCGGGCAATTTCATAAGGGAAACGGGTTACGTTTTGTTTGCAGACATTGGCTAAGAGCAGATCGATGATGTAATTGCCGGAAGCTGTTTTGTGGCCTTCGGCCGAACAGGCAATGCCGCAGGCGTACAGGGTTTCGTTAAGGTGCATCATTTCAATCAGTTTGTCTTTGACATGGGAGGCCTTGGCGGCGCCGTTGTAGTCGGCAGCCAGGGCAGTGGCACCGATCAGTACATCGCCCACACCAACCTTGCAGCCGCCGTAGCTCTGACGGTGATAGCCGGCAAACCGTTCTACCAGCATGCCGCTGAATTCATATTCACCGCACATGAAGACGTTTTCCCAGGGAATAAACACATTGTCAAACACCATCAGGGCTTCATGGCCGCCAAACTGTTTATTGCCTACGTCGATGCTGCCGCCCTCTAGTTTGCGGGTGTCACAGGACTGGCGGCCATAGATGTAGAAGATGCCTTCGGCATCAGCCGGAGCACAGAACGATACGGCGTAGTCGGCGTCTTCCTTAACCATGGAGATAGTCGGCATAACCAGTATCCAGTGCGAGTTGATGGCGCCGGTCTGGTGGGCCTTGGCGCCGCTGACCACAATGCCGTCTTCCCGTTTTTCCACTACATGCACATACAGATCAGGGTCCACCTGCTTGCTGGGCGACAAGCCCCGGTCTCCTTTCGGGTCTGTCATGGCGCCGTCTACCGTCCAGTCTTCCTCTTGCATCTTTAAAAGGAATTTAGTAAACCGCTCATGATATTTGGTACCCAGTTTTTGATCCATTTCAAAGGTCGTGCTGTCAACGGCGTTGATGGCGTCCATACCCACGCAGCGCTGGAAGCAGGCCGCAGTCTTTTGGCCCAGCAGCCGTTGCATCTTTACCTTTTTGACCAGATCATCGGCGCTTTGGTGCAAATGGCAGAAGCGGTTGATTTTTTTTCCGGTCAGATGGGAAGTGGCGGTCATAAGCTCTGCGTATTGCGGGTCCTGCGCCAGTTCATAGGTCATTTTCACGGAATTCATGGATGGGCGGATAATGGGATGATCCACCGGGTTATCAACAAGTTCCCCTTGCAGGTACACTTTTAAATTGAGTGTACGCAAGCTTTCTTCATATTGCTGAGCTGTTTTCATAGTAATGACCTCCTCAAAGTTGTCTCAGATTTTTAAACTGTCGGCGCCAGATTACTCGGCGCCGATCCGGCTGTTAAACACCGGATCTTTTGTGGTATCATAAGTGGACCAATTCCGGATAAAATCTTTGCCGTAGATTAACAGACAAAGGACAACGCCTACCGCAAACGCATAACCGGCGCCCCGGGATATAAGGACCGAGCCAACAATGCCGGCTACTCCCAAATCATTGAAGGTGCGGGCCTTGAGAACACCGACGCGGATGGCGACGTAGCCTTGCACCAGCATGGTCAGCGACAGCGATATGGGCAGAATGGGTTTGACAAGGGTAACAATCGGCATGAGAAAATAACTGGTAAAGGTCCCCAGCCGGAAGGAAGCAACGCCGCCAAACAGGCTGTCCATAGCTTCCCGGCCATGCTTGTAGCGTTCACAGGTTACCACCTGCATGGCTGCCCACAACGGACCGCACATGGATAAATCCGGTCCCAGCATCGACATGCTGATATTGCGGATACCACAGATAATATTGTTGCGGTTGGCGTCATAATGCACATTTTCATCGCCATGGCGGAATTCACGCGCTTCATCAATAAGTGCCTCTGCCTGGATCAGTTCACCAAACAGCACCACATAGGTAGCTGCTACCAGCGGAAATGCGGCCATGTACAGACTGAGCGGCGGCCAGCCGATTCTTGCGGCAAACGGAGTCCACTCGGTAAACAGGGTATAAAACTGCGGCACGGTAATGCCCCAGGTAATGGTCGGCCAGGGCAGTTCGCCCAGCAGCGGGGCAATGATGATGGCCAAAACAAGGGCAGGCATGAGGCCTAAATCAGACAGGTATTTGAAGATAGCATGCTTGTTGCGCAGCGTTTTAAAGTGATTGGAAAACAAAATATAGAAAGCAAAACCAATGGCAATGGTAATTGTCCAGGGATAGGAGTCAAAACGGCCGCCTGCTTCAAATACCAGCCTTACAGCCGCCACACCGGCGCCAATCAGGATTCCCGACTTAAGCGCATCAGGCACAATGTCAACGAATTTTTTCGCTAAACCGGTTGCTCCCAACAGCAGTGCAAAAATG
>JAEZQV010000449.1 GCA_023441125.1 Bacillota bacterium | reverse complement strand
ACCGTTTCTTCTGTAGCTTAATATTGTTCTCTTTTTGGTCTGTCACAAACAGCCCTAACTTTCTTATTGCCTTTTTTAATCAAATAGCATCTGATCCAAAGGCTATTTTCATAAGAAAACACGGCTTGCGCCAAGCTCCTTGCGCAAAAACGCAAACCGATGTTGACCTTATCTAGGTGGAAATAATATGATAGTCTCTCAGTATAAGAAACTCCCGCCCGTTATAACAGGCGGGAGAATTATGCAGTGCACACCAAATAGAAACTCCTGGTCAGGCATGACCAGGAGTAAATTTAGCAACGCAACACAGTCCGGACGGATTTCTCCGTGCCGGCCATTGCACTGTAATCTCCTCCCCATCACTCGTGGGTAAAACGGCGATCTTTAGACAGGCAGTTCTCCTGGCTCTGGCTCATAGCTTGCCCAAACCTTCCCAGGACTCTCATCCCAGTGGCATATCCTTGGGTTCACTCCCCATTACAGTGGCGGGACCGCGCCGGTGTTGCACCGGTCTTCCCTATTAAGCCCCGAAGGGCACCTGCTTCATATGAAATTGTGATATTATCTGCAAATATTTTATCATTTATTGCCTAGCCTGTCAATATCTGTGCTGGCAATCCCGCTTGCACCCCTGAAACACATGGCGCAAGTGGATGGCGCTGCGAGAATAAAAACTACGTTTCAGTCCGCATCGCCCCGCTCTTCCAGTTCGCCTTCGATGGCAAGATACAATTGCTCCAGTTCCTTTTTCATATCCGGAGAAGCAGCCCACATACCGCGCTGCGCCGCTTCCAGCAGGGTTTCGGCAATACGCTGCAGCGCCCAGGGATTGACTGCTTTCATCCAGGCCTGCAGTTCGGCATCCAGCGCATATTTTTCGGCATACTTATCATACATCCAGTCCTCCATGACCTCGCTCGTGGCATCCCACTGATAGCTGTGCGCCACATAATTCGCCAGATCGGCCGCGCCTTTGTAGCCATGCTGCTTCATGCCGGCAATGAACTTGGGATTGATAGCCTCCCCGCGAAAGATTCGCTTAATCTCAGCCTGCAGGCTGCGCATGACCACATGGCTTTTGTCCGTACTGTCCCCGCAGTAGGAACGCGGCGCTTTTCCCCTGATACTGCGGACCGAAGCAATCATCCCGCCGTGGTACGAGTTAAAGTCATCCGAGTTTAATATGCTGATTTCCCGGTTATCTTCGTTATGAATGGTTACATCCAGCGTACTCAGCCGCCGCTGAAACAGCGCCGGCAGATAATCGCCGGACTGATTCTGCCCATAGACATGCGCGCCCCAGCGGATATAAACCTTGGCCAGATCATCCACCGTTTCCCAGTTTTTTGCTTCCAATACATTGGCCACTCCGGCGCCATAGGCTCCGGGCGGACAGCCGAACAAACGATAAGAGGCCTGCTGCCACGCCGCCTCGGCGGCAACACCGTTTGCTTCTAAATAAGCGCAATCCTCGACCACATGTTTGCGCACGAAATTTTCCGCGGCGCTTTCCGCCAGTTCAGCGGCCAGCGCCGCAGCCTTATCCAGCCATGCCATGACGCAGGGCATGCTGTCCCGCAAGAGGCCGCTCACACGGCCGGTAACATCGATCCGCGGCCGTTGTAGTTCTGCCAGGGGCATTACCTCTAAACCGATAACCCGGCCGCTGCCTTTCTGCCAAACCGGCCGGATACCCAGAAAGTATAAAAACTGGGCAATACATTCGCCATGGGTGCGCATATTGGCGCCTGCCCATAAAATAATGCCGACAGACTCGGGATAGCAGCCTTCCTGGTTGATATAGTCCGCAATCACGGCATCCGCCATCTTTTTAGCCGTTTCCCAGGCCGCTTTCGTTGGCAGCAGGCGGGGATCAATACCATAGAAATTTCTGCCGGTGGGCAGGACATCCGCCCGGCCGCCGGTCGGCGCCCCGGCCGGCGCCGGTTCAATGAACTCGCCGCGCAGCGCCCGCAAGGTATTGGTCATTTCCTGCACTGTTTTGGCCAGGTTGGGGGCAATATCGGTGCATATATAGCGGCAGACACAGAGAAAATCCCGCTGCAGGGCAATGTCCATTTGTGCATACTCAGCCGATACCAGCAGTTCTTCTATGGCGCCTTCATCAAAATCGCGCTCAATTAAAAAATTAATAATAGCGGCGCTCTGCTCCCGGATGCGGTCGGCAAGGCCGCCATACGTGATATTTTCCGCGGCAGCCATGGTGGCGCTGTGCTCCAGCAGTTCATAATAATCATAGCCGTCCTTCCTGGCCAATACCTGCGCCAGCGAAGGAATCTGGCCATTTTCCACTTTGGTCAGCGCCAGCAAATACTCCCTGAGCATCTCACCTGCGGGCGGATTCCCCAGAATATGGAGCCCCACCCGGATCTGCATGTTTTTTATATCCGTGACATAAGTATGGATTCTGCCTACATAAGCATTAAAATCTTCTTCTTCCCCCTGCACCAGTTCCTGGTCTAAATGCGCTTCCCTGAGCTTCTCCCGGATGAGCGGGATAATATTCTCCAGCCTGTCAGGCTGTCCGTTTTGGAAATGGCAGTAATCGTCCGCCAGCCGCTCCAGTTCCGCCAGTTCGTCATAGGTGCCGGCGTGGCTCATGGGCGGCGTTAAATAGTCGATCAGACAGGCCGCACCCCGCCGTTTGGCCTGGACGCCTTCACCCACAATGGTGACTATATACGGGTATATATTGGGCAAATCACCCAAAGCAATATCGGGATAACAATCGCCGGACAGGCCTGTTCCCTTGCCCGGCAGCCACTCCAGTGAGCCATGGGTTCCCACATGGATCACCGCATCGGCCTGCCAGATATCACGCAGCCAGTAATAATAGGCTAAATAATGATGGGTAGGCGCCGCATCCGGCGAATGATAAATTTTACCCGGATCTTCGCCAAAACCGCGGGGCGGCTGCACGCTAAGCAGAATATTGCCATTTTCCATGCCGGGAATGAGCAGTTTAGCATCATAATTAAATACCTCGCCGACAGGCTTGCCCCAGTCGGCCTGCATTTGCGTTTTAACTTTCGTCGATAAGCCATTAAACAAATTGCCATATTCCGCGGCGTTCACCGCACCAACCGCATTTTTGATCTGTTCCTCGGTCAAAAAGCTGCGGTCATTGGTGGCGCAGCGGATAATCTCATCCATAAAACCTTGGCTGTCAGCTGGAACATGGTCAATAACATAGCCCTGCTGCTGCATCTCAGCCAGCAGCAGCCGCACACTTTCCGGCGAATCCAGGCCGAACGCAGTGCCGATATTGGAGTTTTTGGGCGGATAGTTATGAAACAGGATCGCAATCTTTTTGTCCTTATTGGCTTTGCGCCGCAGATTAGCCCATTTGGCCGCTTTACGGACCAGCAGCGGAATCCGTTCCGGGATGGGCTGATAACTGATTATGTCATTCTCATCCCGGTATTTGCCGGAAACCGGAATTGCATGGATAACTCCGTCAAACTCCGGCAGCGCAACGCTGATGGAAACCTCCATCGCCGACAGACCGGCCAAACTTGCCTGCCATTCCGCCGTGGCAGTCAACAGCGTATAAGCCTGCAGCACCGGGATATTCAACTCTTCCAACACCGCATACCTGAGGGAACCGGACGCCGTAAGCGAGAACTTAATGGTATTGATCAAAACATCAATACCCGTTTTGCCATCAAACCGGAAGTACTTGCCGACAGCCTCTGCGAGACCCGGCGCGCCCATGTCCGGCGCCGGCGTACCGTGGCTGAACACGGCAATCACATTCAGTCCCTGGCGTTCACATTCTTCAATTATGGCGGTTTGATAATACAGGTTTTCTGTCAGCCACTCATTGCGATAAAACAATAAGCCGATTGTGGGCCGGTTTTCCAAACAAAAATCCCGGCGGTACTCGGCCACCTCGGTATAAATCTTTGGCGCCCGCGGATGATAAATACCATTCCAGAGCAATGGTTCCGGCGGTGCATACCCGCAGGCGATTTTGCCGTAGCGGTTAAACAGCCACAGCCACAGATTCTTGTAATTTTCAATCCCGCCGTAGGCTTCATAGCGGTCAGCCATGTCATGATCACTGTCCGTAAAGCCATAAGCGGCGTTTTCCTCCCCCTCATTGCCTGAGTTTATTTTATAAACCATAGTATGCTTTTGCAAAAACCGCAGCGCCGCCTGTAAAAACGGCATATCCAGACTGACACCCATCCACCCGATCACGACCGCTTCACAGCCGGCAAGCTGCTGCTCCCATTCCCGGTCCCAGAGTGTATCCGGTGCAAGCCAGAATACTTCTCCATCGCCCGGAAACTGGTTTGCCGCCGTCAGCCAGGCCTTGGCCCTGCTTAACAAAGTGTACCGAATATCCGTATTGGTCAGAAAAACTATTTTGCCCATTGAAGCGTCCCCCTCCACAATCCACGCTAAAGGTTTTTACTTCTCGCCAGAACAAAATACACTTCAAGGCTTGACCCGGAAGTGTATAAGTAAACTGCCCTAAATATAATCTCCTCGCCATCGCCCGCAGGTCAGACGGTTATATTTAAAAATTAAAATTTATTTTTATAACGTAATAAGAAGTTAATCGGGGTTGCATAATAATCAGTTCCCGTGTGGCTTACAATATCATTCCTATCCAACAGATTATCGATTGATAAAGAAACTTCATTATTCTTATCCATTTTGTAAGTGGTGCTCAGGCTAGTCAACAAATACGGTTTGATTTCCCGCGAATGCGCAGCAGATGGTGTCCCAACACGTTCTGTCAAATAGGTCCCATTTAAGCTTGTACTCCATTTATCTTTTTGATACGTGACTCCGCCAGTCAACTGTAAGCGTCCATATTTACGGTCCCAATAATTTTTGGTAACAAGATTATGACCTTCCGCTTTTACTTTAGGATCGCCATAATTAATTCCCCAATTATACGACCAGCCATTTTCCCCGGTGATATCACAAGTTAACTCAACACCGGTGTTCTTAAAATCTTCATTTTTATATTGCGATATGCCTATTGACGGATTCCAGGTTGCACTAATATTATCTTTAATATCAATATGATACACTGCCGCCTTCCAACTATGACCGCCATCTACTCTTTTCCAGCCAAGTTCATAATTAACGCCGGTTTGCGGTTTTAATTCCGGTGCCGGCAAAAGATTATATGTGCTGCCATACATTTGGCTAAAGGTAGGTAAAATAAACGACTGGCCAATACTGGCATATACACTGTCCTGTTCACCTAATTTATGAATAAATTGTCCGGATGCGCTAAAATTACTGTAATCTGCATCCCCGCCAGCACCGGCAGTCCAAGTTTCGCGGGCGCTTACAATGAAAGAATTCACATCATTGAGCTTTTGTTCCCATTGTCCGTAAACACCATAAACTTGTCTTTCCTGCTCTATCTTAGTCGCAGTAGTGTGTTTAATCTGCTTAAAGTATTCATTTTTATAAGTAAAGCCAAAAATAGTATTGGCCCTGTCATTTATCTGCCAATATTTCTGGGCGTCAATCCCGTAAGTCCTGTCCTTTTGATCGGTTGCGTCCGGGGCATAATTCAAAGTTCCGTCACTCTTGAAATAATCAAACCCTCTTGTAATCGGCTCATTTTGATTATAATACAGACTGGCTTTTATATTTTCATCACTGTATCTAAGCTGCGCTATATTATACTTGTTTGTATATGTTTTATCATTTTGCAAATCGCCTGCTTGCGCAGCCTTTAGTTTTTTCCAGTTATCGCCAAACCATGTCTGATATCCATTTTCATTTTCCATATAATTATACAAAAATGACAAATTATCGTTAAAATTGTATTCTAAAAATACACTGTCTTTATCAGACCCCTTAAAGGTACAATCTCTATCCCCGCTGGCATCTTTAGTGATTTGAATCTTATCCAAAGTACCCCATTTATCTTTACTATAGCCTACATTCAATTTGCCTAAATTAAAGGTTGCATTATAATTTTGTTGTCCATAATTGCCAATACCCGTCGATATGGCATTGTCAAACTGCTTTTTCATAATAATATTGACAACGCCACCCATGGCCTCACTGCCATATAAAACAGCGCCGCCACCTTTTACGATTTCAACACGTTCAACATTTTCCACCGGAATAGAATCTAAATAGTATCTACCGGACATATTAATCGGTACTCCATTTATTAATATCAATGTACCATTACTTACGCCGCGGATAATAATTGAATTTGTCATCGTCGAATATGGATTCCCGTTAGGTCCATACGTAGTATAAGCAAGACCGGAGACTTTTTGCAAAGCCATCTGTATATTCTCAGCACCAGTATTTTTTAAATCTTTATTGGTCAGAATGGTCGTAGATGCAGGCACATCGACATCCGCTTTGGCAGAACGGGTAGCCGTTACTACGATCGAATCAAGGGTAAAATCCTCCACTGTATCAGCAGCTAAAACTGCTGTGCCGCCCCCACAACATAAACCGGTAACTATGGCCGTCATCAACATATGCTTTTTTAGAACTGCTTTCTTTTTCATCATCATTCTTCCTTTCAAGCTAAAAATTATATAGTAATGATAAAATGAGTAAATTAAGATCTATTTAATTCCAGGAAAAAATTAAAGGAAATAGGAAAAGACTTGGC
>JAEZQV010000447.1 GCA_023441125.1 Bacillota bacterium | reverse complement strand
CCAGGCCGGTGACCACCCGCAGGGTGAACCCGAGGTCAAACGACGCGATCGAGCCCATGGCCCAGGTGGAAATTCCCTCCATTACCAGGCTTACGCCTAAGATAGTCCGGACACCGAACCGGTCGGCCAATATGCCGGCAGGCACCTGGGTGATGACATAGCCGATATAGAAGGCCGTCATATATGCGCCGGCCTGCGACATGTTCATTTTTAATACCGGCACAACTACCGGGATTAAGGGCGGCCAGGCGAACCGGGTAAGAAACGTCAGCACAAAACTGGCAAACATAAGCGCCAGAATCACCCAACGATATTGACTATACTCTTCCTTTTGGACTTGGCTAACCATAACATTCGCCTCCTTAAAATTGAAGGGTTGACCTGAATCAATCAGGTCAGCCCTTTACTATTACGGTTATTGCAAGAACGTAAGTACAATCGTGTTCAATTAAACAGTAAGCTTGCCCTGACGATAGGCGCGGGTGTATTGTATGCAGCGTTTATCCTTATTGAGGATCGCTTTGGTGGCATATACCAGCGCCATGGCAATGGGATCGGTAGGATCAATAATCGGGGCGTCCATGCCGTGTTCCATGGCCAGTACCATAAAGGCCCGGTTTAAATGTTTCCGTTCCGGCATGCCGTGCGAAACGTTGCTTAAGCCGCAGGTAACATGGATGCCGGGGAATTTCGTGGCGATAAGCTCCATGAGTTTAAAGCAATCCGTGGCGGCCGCCGTGTCGGTGGCAATGGCCCTAAGGAGCGGATCAAAGTAAATGTCGTCGACGGCGATTCCCTCATCCAATAAACTTTGGACCAGTTTAACGCCTACTTCCGCCGAGGTTTCAAAGTTGGCCGGGATGCCCCGGTCATCCATGCACAAAGCAACAACCGCTGCATTGTACTGTTTTACCAGCGGCAGCACCTGTTTGAACCGTTCGGTCTCGCCGCTAATTGAATTGATCAGGGGCTTGCCTTTGTATACGGCCAGACCGCGGGCCAGCGCGGCCGGGTTCGGGCTGTCAATGCACAGGGGTATTTCCACCACCGCCTGAATGGTCTGGACAAGCCATTCCAATGCTTCCGGTTCAACGGCAGCGTCCAATGTGCCGCAGTTAGCATCCAGAATGGTGGCGCCGCCGGCCACTTGTTTGCGCGCTTCTTCCTGAATATAGGCGGCATCCCGCTCAATAACCGCTTTGGCAATCGATTTTTTGGTGGAGTTGATTTTCTCGCCGATAATAATCAATGTGCGCAACCTCCATGTATTATTTTAGTTGCAGTCAGCCGGAGCGCCCCGGCCGACTGCTTTTTAATCCTTTGCTTACTGATAAATCTTTTTGCAGAGAGTAACGGCAGCCAGCGCGTCCGGAGCATAGAAATCGGCGCCGGCGAATTCACGCACTTGCTCGTTGCAGGGCGCGCCGCCAATAATAACCTGTACGGCATCTCTGACGCCAGCGGCCTGCAGTGACTCGACAACGGTTTTCATTTCCGGATAAGTAAAGTTGAGGAGGGCGCATAAGCCCAGCGCTTTGGCCCCTGTTTCCTTAACCTTCTTGGCGAATTCTTCGGTAGCAACGTCGACACCCATGTCAATAACCTCGAAGCCTGACCCGCGCAGCAGGCTGATAACGATGTTCTTGCCGATATCGTGGATATCGCCTTTTACAGTGCCAATAATAACTTTGCCGGCCGATTCGGCCGCGCCGCTTCCCTGGAGCAGCGGTTCCAGTTTGGTCATGACGCCGGTAAGAATTTCCCCCGAGTAAATAAGCTCACTTAAGAAATACTGGTTTTGTGAGAACAAATCACCAACCGCCACCATGCCGGCATTGCATTCCCCGATAATTTCCAAAGCCGACTGACCGTTTTTAACGCCTTCATCCACTAATTCATTTACTCTTTCCTCATCCAGATCACGTAATGCTTCTGCTAATTGTCCCATTATCTATCCCTCCATTTTTTCTTTGCGAAATTTGTTATTACATTGCCCAGTTCCAGAGCCAGTTAAAGGCCATGGCTTCCAGGTCATCCCACGGTTTTTGAATCAGCGCCTCATTACCCATTACCCCGCCAATTTCCTTGCTCCGGACTTCCCAGGGAGTAAGGCGGTACTGCCTAGCAATGGCGTCATACTCGGCTTTGGCCTGCGGCGCGGCTTTGGGCGCCAGCTTAATATTTTTATCATACCAGCCATACTTCATAATGGCATCGATCATCGCGCGGAAATTCTCCGGCTTAGTGTCATAAGGAATGTTGCAGCCGCCGTTGATAATGAAGCCGCCGCCTTTGCCGACGGTTTCGCATAAATGCTGAACCCGTTCGGTTACTTCCTGCGTGCTGCCCAGGATAAAGGTGGAATCAGGGATGCCGCCGGAAATAGCCTGCTGCCGGCCAAAATCGGCTTTGGCCTTGAAGATGTCGCCCTGGGTGTCAATATCACACAGCACCTTGCCTTTCGGCAGTTCATTAAAGTGGTGCCAATGCTGGCTCCAGTCGCCTTCCAGATAAGCCCGCACCGTATAACCGGCGTCAATTAATTTCTCCAGTACCCGTTTGAAGGATGGCCAGTAGAAGGTGTCAAACTGCTTAGGGGACATGAAGCAGGCTTTATGGGTTGGCACAAAGATCGGATACCGTTTTAGAGGATCGGCGGTAGAGAGAGCAAATCGGACCATGACGTCAACCAGCACATCGCAGGCTTCCAAAACCAGTTTGGGGCGGCGATACGTATCCATCAGTGCGGCTCTTAACCCTCTCAAGACATCGCCCAGCACGTCGAACGGAGCCACAAAAGCGCCGGTGGTCGGCTGCGGCATACCGCAAACGGTCTGCAGCTGGATAGAACGGTTGCGCATGATGCCAGCCATCATTTGCGAGGCCATACCGGCTTTCAGGAAAGCGATATGCGAACGGTTGGCATCCTGACCGCCGTATTCGCCCAGTACCCGCGGCAAAAATTTGTTCAGCATAAAGGTCCCGGGATTTTTGATTAATTCTTCGTACTCATCGGCTTGCATGTACTCTTCTTCAACAAACTGGAATTGCTGGTTAGGAGGCAAATCACGGCCGGGCAGTTTATAGGTTTTCAGGCCGATTGCATCGTAGAGCGGCGCCCAGACCCGGTTGTCCCGCAATGCATCCACTTCCGGGAAATCTTTGAGAAAAGCCATTTCGGCTTTCAGCCATTTTTCAGGATCATAGATAATCTCCTGATTGTTGGCACCGGAGTACACTTCGGCAAGATAGCAGGAGCCGGAAGCGATAGGAATCCTGTCGGTTGGTTCTAACGCAATGGTTGCCTGGTACCGGCCCAACCTTTCATCATACAATTTTTGAATTTCTGTGGACATTTGCTTTCCCTCTTTTCGTTTTATTTTTTAAAGCTAAGCTGTTTTTTATTGCGCCCGGTTTTTGATCTTGAATACTTGCGTACTTGTCTACACAAGTTGTATTCTACATCCTTTTGCAAAATCCTTCAGACTTATCTTACTATTATAAATATTTTTTTCTTATTCCATTCTTCTGGCTAAAAACCCTGCCCGATCGAATATCCCCGTCAGGAAAATAGTAAAAAAATGCCTGAACCGGTCTATTACCCGTTTCAGGCTTGGTCACTAAATATAGATTTCATCCCAGTCAAGAATCTCACACCGGTAGCCTCCCAGTATCGAATAGCGTGTAAGGATTAGTTTTTTAAGTTTGCCGCAATTGGTGTCATCTTGCATCTTGTCCAATATCAATTTGACGCTGATGGTTTGTTTTTGCATGCGCTGTGCTCCTTTCGTCCGGGCAGCCGGCGGGTCTGGGCTAGTTTACCATGCATTGCACATAAGTATAATATGCCAATGTATACACCGCTCCGTTTTTCAGGTAGCAGGCCAGCCGGGACAGCTTGCCGCAGTTAAGGCTGTCATAAATGCTGTGTGTCTGCTGGTCAGCCTGCAGCAATTCCGCAGCCCGCGCCATTGCCAGCCGGTGTTTTCTGCCAATAATGCCCGTCAACTGTTCTGCATTATTTTTTGTTTCCATATAAGCGCTAATTGCCATGCCTTGCCTTTCCATACTTGTGCCTCCTGTTTTTTACTATAGTTTAAAATAACCCTTCGCTTGACTATATTATAGTCTTATTATATATTAATTAAAAATATCAATTTTCTATTTCAATATATATATATACTATACAAAGGAGTTTTGTATGGATCTGCGACAATTAGAGTACTTTCAGATGGCCAGCCGGTTAAAAAGCATCTCCAAGGCAGCCGAGCAGTTAAACGTAGCCCAGCCCTCCGTCTCCATCGCTATTCAGAAACTGGAAGAAGAACTTGGCGTATTGCTGTTCGACCGCAGTCAGCGGCAAATTACGCTGACTGCCGAAGGCCTGGTCTTTTTCCAGCGGGTAAATGAAATCCTTACCCGCATCCACGATTCGGTTACCGAAATGCGGGACTTACGCCTGCTGCAAAAAGGGTCCACCAAAATTGGCATTCCGCCGATGGTTGGCGCTTTTCTCTTTCCCCATATGTTTGCCCAGTTCCGTCAGCAGTACCCGCTATTGGAACTCAGCGCCATTGAAGGCGGTTCCCTCACCATTCAGAAGCTCATTGAACAGGGTAAACTGGATATCGGCATCATTACCAAGTCGACAACTTCACCGACCTTGGAACTCTTACCCATCGCCTCCGGACAAATACGGGTGTGCCTGCACGCTGAGCATCCGCTGGGGAAACTTCCCGCTATCCCTTTTAGCGAACTTAAAACCCAGCCCTTTATTCTCCTGAAAGAAGATACCTATATCCGGCAAATTATTATGTCAGAATGCGAAAAACTCCAGTTTACTCCCAATATTGTGTTCTCTTCCAGCCAGATTGAGACCATTATCGGGCTGATCGAACAGAGAGTAGGCATTGCCTTTCTCTTTGACGCCATTACCAAACGGCATCCAAGCATCCAGAGCCGCCCGCTGGCTGATCCTATCTATTTTGAAATCGTGCTGGCCTGGAACCGGAACCGCTATCTTTCCAATGCCACCAAAGCCTTTATCAACTTTATTACCAAATCACAACTGCGCACTGCCTTCTGCTGAACATAACCCTTGGCGGCATCGCTTATTTTCTTGCGGATTTCGATAGTAAAATTATTCATAATATATTGACTGTCCCTAGTCCCGGTGATATAATAAGTAATTCAGTTGATATTTATTGATAATTGTGGTATACTTAATTGTATCGGAAACTAGGGGGTGACTTCATGTTTCAAATCGGTGATAAGATTTTCTATCCTATGCATGGTGGCGGTATTATTGAAAAGATCGAAGAAAAAGAGATCTTTGGACAAACACAACTATACTATGTTGTGAACATACCTCACAGAAACATGCAGGTAATGCTCCCCTTTGATAAGACGGAGAAGCTGGGGATGCGCCCCATCGTAGACCCTGACAAGCTGGATGCGGTGCTGAGTACTTTTCACGACGGCGAAACAGATACATCAATGAACGATAGCCAGCGGCAGCGAATGAATCTAACCAAAGTGAAAAGCGGTGACATCTGCGAAGAGCTTGAGGTCATACGCGACTTGCTCAGAATCAAAACCAAACGCAAACTGGGTATGGCTGATAAAAATATGCTGGACAATGTCCGCCAGATTCTTATCAGCGAAGTTGTACTGGTGAAAGATATCCCGCATGACCAGGCCTCTCATTTGCTGGATAGAATGTTTAACGCCGACTAAGGTACAGAACACGGCTTGCGCCAAGCCTTTGGCGAAAGCGTAAGCCGGTATTGGCCGTAGGCTAAAAGAAATTATACTTTTTGTCATTACAAACAAGGACCGGAAAACGGCTAACTGCCGTTTTCGGTCCTTTACTTTTTTATTTATTGATTTCCCAGGTATCGATCAAAACGCCGCTTTGTTTAAAGGCTTTGACCTTCAGTGAGTTGCCGGCGACCTCTACGGTAAGATAATTGGGTTCATCGGCCGGGTTATAGAAAAATTCATGCCATTCTTTGGCGATGACGTCCGGATAGGTTTTGGTGCCGCTGCGGCCGGAAGTCACATAGACCGTACCCTGAGCCGGACTGTCCGCCCTCATGCCGCCAAAAAGCGGATAGGTGCGGGAATAGGCATGATCATGGCCGGAGAAAACCACGTCCACATGGTACTTGTCAAAAATCCCGGCAAAGGCCCGGCGGATATTACTGTCCCCCTCGCCGGGCTTATTGTTGTATAACGGCCGGTGGAGAAAGACCAGCTGCCATTTCTTATTGGTAGCCTGCAGATCTCTTTCCAGCCATTCTTGTTGTACCTGCAGCATAGCCGGTATAAACCGGCCCTGCTCGCTTTCCTGGCTGTCCAGCATGACCAAATGCACATCCCCATAATTAAAGGAATATACCTGTCCCTGTAGCTCTTCCGGACCGTTTGGCGGCAGTTTAAGCTGGGCTGTAAACAATACCGGCCTGGACAGGGACCGGGCCGGCGTATAGCATTCGTGATTGCCGGTGACCGGCATGGCCGGAATGCTCGCCAGCAGTCCCTGAGCGCCGCTAAACCACCCTTGCCACTGAGCATAATCCTGGCCGACATCCACCAGGTCGCCGACATTGGTAAAGAAGACGGCATCCGGGTTAGCCTGCCAGGCATTACGCGCCGTCGTCCCCCATACATTATAGTTGATGCTCTGCGAGTCGCCGAACACCAGAAACTTAAAAGGCCGGGGCGCAGCCGGGGCCGTGGTGAAATAGTAC
This sequence comes from Bacillota bacterium, assembly GCA_023441125.1. Next base: position 9,133 of record JAEZQV010000447.1, on the reverse strand, counting down.
GGCGGGCTCCAGCCTTCCGGGGTGCCAACCCGGTAGATATAGCGCGTGCCTGGTTTGAGGCCGGTCAGCACAACCGAATGCGTCGCCGCTTCCCCGAGGTTGGTGCTAAGCCCTTCCACACCGGCAGTCACGGTGACAGCCGACTGGGGAAATTGCGGTGAATACGCCGCCTCGGCATACTGCACCTGGCCGTTGACCGTAGCGGCCCCGGTACGCCAGGTGATGGTCTGGGTCACTGCGGGGTCACCCGACCAGGTCAGGGTGATATGATCCGGCGTGGCGGCAGCATCCATAATATTGGCGGAAAACAGCGGTGCTGAGGTTCCCAATAATAAAATAATAAGCAGCAATAAAACCGGTACTATTGTCTTTGGCTTGCGCATGCTATTCCCCCTGTCTTTATTCGCTTACAACGATTATAATATCTTCCCCGTACGGGTTTCCAGCAATCTCCTGCCCTTTACGCCAACTCAGCGGCGATGACCTCCCCCAGGATTCTAACTCCGTGTAAAATCTCCTCGGCGCAGGCCACCGCAAAACTCAGCCGGATAAACCGGTCGGGCGCCTGCCGGGGAAAAAAAGCGGTGCCGGGCGTGAGGATTACCCCCCGCTGTTCGGCTGCCAGAACAACTTTTTGTGCCGATATTCCTTCCGGCAGCGCCAGCCAGCAGGTTAAACCGCCCTGAGGGCGGTGGCAGACGACTGACGGCGGCAGAAACTGCTCAATGGCGCCCATTGTCGTCTGAAAACGCTCGCGGTAAATACGCCGGACGGCGGCAATATGCTTTTGCCAGATTCCTTTGCGCAGATACAAATCAAACGCCCGCTGAGTCAGCCCGGAAGTGGAAATATCGGAATTATGCTTAACCGCCAGAATCTTGCCTACCATGGACGGCGGCATTAGCAGAAAGGCTAGGCGCAGGCCGGGCATAAAAATTTTCGAGAAGCTTTTCAGGTAAATGACCCGTTGGTCCCGATCCAGCGCCTTTAACGGCGCCAGCGGTACATCCGCGCTGTCCAGCTCACTGATATAATCATCTTCCAGCAGCACGGCATTGTACCGCCGGGCCAGGCCCAGCACCCGATTTCTTTTGGCCAGGGAATAAGAGTAGCCGGTAGGGTTTTGGATATTGGCCATTATGTAGATCAGCTTAGGCCGAAAAGAACGGATTTTGGCTTCTAAATCCTGGATGTCAATCCCGTCTTCCTGCATGCTGATTTCCACAATTTTAGCGCCGCGGGAGCGGAAGGCGGCGATGGCGCCCGGATAAGTCGGATTTTCGGTAAATACATAATCCCCATAGTTTAGCATGGCCTTGGCAGCAATATCAATGCCTTGCTGGGCGCCGGAAATAATCTGAACATTATCAGCCTGGGCCTTAATTCCCTGTTCTTTCAGATAGGCCGCGACAGCCTCCCGCAAAGGCTTGAATCCCTGACTGTCCTGATAGCTGAAGGCATTGCCCTTATCCCGATCCAATACTTCGATCAAAATGTTTTTAAAGTCGTCAATCGGCAGCAAGTCCGGCGGCGTCATGACCGTGGAAAAATCAATGCAATCAGCCGGTAACATGCTCAGCGTTGCGGTGAAAGGCTCGACCTCAGCAATGTCTGCAGCGGGCAGATAGCCATCATCTCCGCCGGCAGTTATTTGGGCCACATAACTGCCGCTGCCGGCCCGGGAAAAAATATAACCATTCTTTTCCAAGAGCCGATAGGCACTCACGACTGTGCCGGGGTTAACGTTTAAAACAGCAGCCAGCTTGCGTACCGGCGGCAGCAAATAACCATAACTTATTTTATTGGTTATTATCAACTCCTGCAAATGATCGTAGAGCTGAAGATATAGCGCTTTATGTCCTTTTTTCTGCAATGCAATGGCGGTGAGCGCAAAAAAATCCTGACTCATTTTGGCGTATCCTCTCTAAACTTGTCCAAGATTTGTAAGATAATAGACAACTTATAAATTAAGTGAGCTTAATTAGATTTTAACATAAAAACTTTCGGCAAAGAAAACGGACAGCCCCTATTTTTAAAGGATTATTTTTCCTTTTTATCGAAAGATCTACCATAATAAATAATGTGATTTTTGCGGCCACAAGTTATTCAGTAGATTTGGAGGAGAGAATTGCCTTATGTCAGCCGTTACTACCTTTCCGCCTGTTGATAATATCATACTGTATCTATGTATTACCGCTGTTTTCGAGGCTTTGGCGGTCTATCTCTTCCAGTTCCGCAAAATACCGGGCGCTTTGCTGCTGGTGTATTGCCAGCTATGCAAGGGCATCTGGATTGCAGCCAAGGTTTTCTCAGGCATGGCCCCCGCCTTGCCGACCAAGCTGTTCTGGGCCAGGTTTACCGAATGGATGCCATTGCTGCTTATCTATTTCTGGTTTGAGTTTATCTGGGAGGTCAGCCGGCCAACAGGCAAACTCGCCGCAACGGTGCGCTATGCTATCCGGGGAATAACCGCTACCCTGGCGCTGATTATCGGGTTTGACGACCGGCTTGGCTGGTATTACGGAGCCATGGGCCTCGACGGACAAGTGCTGACCATCGCGTTCGGACCGGCGGCCTGGGTGAATATGGCCTTTTGCTATACCCTGAATCTGGTCTGCCTTGGCTTGTCGGTCCGCTGGATCTACTCCGCCAAAGGTCTCCGGCGGCAGCAGGCCATCATCCTTTCTGTGACACCACTGTTTAATTTCATCGGCAATATTCTGGGCTATACCCTGGCGGTTCAGGTTGTATCGCCGCAAATAATCGGGCAGTTGCTGTCGGCCTGTTACGTAACCTGGGTTTTTTACCGCTGGCGGGTATACAGCATTCTGCCGCTGGCGCAGGACGCCGTCACCCAGGACATGATCGACGGCCTGGTCGTGGTAGACGAAAAAGGATATATCGTGGACATGAATCCGGCGGCCAAAACCATATTCACCGGCCTGCCGGCAGCTGTGGGCGATGCCTTTCAGGAAGTAACCGCCGTCTGGCCGGCACTCTCTGGAATCGGCGACGGCAGCGGGCCGGAAACACGTGAGGTGGAACGCGAATTAAACGCGGAATGCCGTTTCTATCAGTTCCGGACCCTGCCGCTGACAACACCGCAGGGCAATCTGCTCGGCAAAACCATCCTCCTCAAAGACATAACCCGGCAAAAACAAGATGAAAAGAAAATGCTGGAAGCTGAGAAAGCGTTATCCATCCTGACAGAACGGGAACGTCTGGGAAGAGAACTACACGATGGTCACGGCCAGCTTTGGAGTTATTTTCATGTACAGGTGGAGGCCGCCCGGTCGCTGCTGGAAAAAAATAATCCGCAGCAAGCCAGTCTCCTCCTGGAAAAACTGGCCGGAGTCACGCGCGACATGCATGTTGATATCCGGGAGTCCATAACTGGCCTGCAGCTTACGACAACCAACGAGCAAGGCATCTGGCAATCACTGGAAGAATATTTAGCGTGGTATAAACAAAATTATGAAATCGCCGCCACGTTGACTATCAGTCAGGAATTTACGCCCGGACTGCTGGCGCCGACCACCGAGGTACAACTGCTGCGAATTATTCAGGAAGCACTGACTAATATACGAAAACACGCCAACGCCCGGCAGGTCAGAGTCATAATCAGGATCAACAACGGCTGGGTGGATATCACCGTGGAAGATGATGGTAACGGTTTTGACCCGGCGGTGGCGGCAACGAAAAAAAGCAGCTTTGGGTTAAAAATTATGCAGGAACGGGCAGCAGAAATCGGCGCAAAATTGTGCATCCGGACAAAGCCGCGTAACGGAACAACACTCAGCCTGCAAGTCCCTGTAACGGACAGAAAGGAAATAACCAATGAGAGTATTGTTAGTTGACGACCACGTCCTGTTCATGGACGGACTAAAAAACCTCCTGACCGCCAATGATATAGAAGTAACAGGCACGGCGACAAGCCTCCGGGAAGCGGTTTGTCAGACCAGAGCCGTACGACCGGAAGTAATTCTGATGGATGTGCAGATGCCGGCGGGTAGTGGGATCGAGGCCACCCGGCTCATCAAAGCCGAATTTCCCGAGACGAAAATCGTAATGCTCACTGTGTCGCAGGATGATAACCATTTATTTGAAGCTATCAAGGCCGGTGCCTCAGGTTATCTGCTAAAAGGCCTGCCCAAAGAACAGTTCCTGGCTCTCCTGACCGGTCTAAGCCGGGGCGAGACGCCCCTTTCCCCCGGTCTGGCCGCCAAAGTGCTGACAGAATTCGCTCGCTTGCAGCGGGAGCGTGACTTAGCGAATACAGTTGCCGCTAAGACCGCGTTGTTGACTACCCGGCAAATAGAAATTCTCAAACTGGTAGCTCAGGGCTTAACCTACAAGGAGATCGGCGGTATCATTTATCTCAGTGAGGCTGCCATCAAATACCATATGGGTGAAATCATGAACCGGCTGCATCTGGAAAACCGCACCCAGGTAATTGCTTTCGCCACTGAACTGGGATTGACTTTTAGAGGGAAAAACAATTAGAGGTCAAGATACAATCGGTAGCAGAAAATACTATAGGACTAAAAAATTTCCAACTAAAAGTATAGAATTCCTATACTTTTTTTTTATGTAGATTTATACTTTCGTCTAATGTGTTTTGTGCAGACTTTTGCTATCTTTATTTTAGTGTAAAAAAATCCCAGGGATACCAGTATGAAATGAAAGTAGGTGAACCCTTGGGGCCGGTGGAAGTCGTTTTTTGCGGCAATTCCATCTATCTTTGCGGATTAGCCGCCGGACTGCAGCCAACTGCAGAATTGCGCATTCGCTTAGTAGATAATACCTTAGATAAAGCAATCCCCGAATTAAAAATGCTCCGCCCTCATGTGATCATTGCGGAGAGTCTTGATCCCGCCTGGGTCAATGTCCTGAGGAACACGAATCCCGGCTTGCTCCTGATCGGCATTGAGGCGGCAACTGATTCGCTCAGAGTATTTACCGGAGAACAGCCGGTCTTCCCTGTGGAAGAGCTGGCACGGATCATTCTCCAATACGCTGACAGAAATGGGTATTAAGAGCGGATTGCCGGTTCGTCGTATTTCGCACCACACCGGTGAACAGGTGAGCACGATAAACCCTCAAGTAATATTGGAAAAATCGAGAAAAAACAAGCCGTTTAATTCTGGTTTAAAGGCACTTTTAAAGTTAATTTTTGGGGCGTTTTTTGCCTTTTGCGGCGTGTGATTGGCGAACCAAAAATAAAAACGCCGTCAACGCTTTACCTGTAAGGGTTTAAAGCAATTTTTGACTGGCGTTCGAATGGTGAACTTTTAGAAGGAGGTGCAAAGGAAAATAACTAAATATAAGAATAATGAAAAAAATACAAAGAAGTGCTAATTCATGAAAAATGTGGATACTATGGATAAGTCGAGCCTGTCGGTGATAGTCGGCAGCGTTGAATCAACGGAAAAGGATTTGCAATGTATAGCACGGCGATTGCAAGAGCTTGGGCATGTCCAGTTTATGAGAGACAAGTGAAGATGTCATTATAGTAACTGCGAAACGTGCAATTATGTGAACAACTGCAGCAATGCTTATATAGTGCATATATTCATTCTTCAACCTTACAGGTACTGAAAAACTTATATTTACAACGTAATTCCGCGCACTGTTCTTTCTGAGGCTCTCCGCCAGTTAGGCGTATAATGTATATATCGCCTCAATAGAATGAGCACTATTGACATGCGGGCAAATAATTCGAGTTCTTGCGCTGCTTCCTTCCTCTCCCTTCAATTTACCATGCATACTAGGAAACACTTTATAATTCCAATCCCCAGGCGGGCGGCAATCTCTCGCCAATTTGTTCTACCATCGGCCGGGCTATGCCTGTAGTTTTTTTTCATCGTGCGCAGCGCAATGTTGCTTAAAGGCATCTTCAAACTGAACAATTGCCCAAATACGTCGCCGGGGATCTTCATCTTCCATAAATTCTTTAAGAATATTTATCATCCGCTTTAAGTCAGGATCAAATATGACCTCGACTTTCTGCGTTGCTTGTTCCTTTTCTTCTCCTGTTAGTATCCAATCAACAGAACATCCTAATTTTAGGGCGATATTTTTTAGTGCAAGCGCGCCTGGCAGTGAACTTCCGCTTTCCCAGGTGCTTATGTTACCGGAAGACACACCTATAAGTTGTGCAAATTTTGCTTGAGAGAGGCCAGTTTTTGCACGTAATTCCTTTAATCTGTTTGTAATTTCCTGTGTTTCTTCATTTATTTCCATAGCCTCTCCTTTCTTACATGTAATTTAATGTAAATATATTGACTTCACATTAAATTACATGTAAAATGAACTTGTACAATGAGTATTCCCAAAAATTACCGCGTCTGGTACACGCGGCCAAGGGGGTGAACCAATATGGAAGGCAGCGAACAAAGACAGTACAAGCTGCCGAACGGGCGAATCTTATTCGCCAGCGCGGGACTTGAACAGGACGTACATGGCCTACACGAAAATAGCTTTCTGAAATGCCGAACAAAATTGGAAGACTGATTTTAGAAGCTGCCCAAAAGAAAGGGGCACTACCCGGTGCGGTTATGGCGAAGACACAACTTTCTTTGTACCTATCCCGGAAGACGAACCAACTTGTTCTTACGCGGAGTCTATACGCGCTCACGAAGCCAGTCCCAATGACGATTAATCAGCTTTCCTTTAATATCGTTTTTAACCGCGACAACCACAAAGCGATCGTCTTCACCTATAGGTCGTCTTAAACGATCGGAAATTTAGGCAGCGTTTAGGCCGGTATTTACAAACCAAGCCGTGTCCCACACCTTCGCCCACTGGCCCAAATTCTCAACAGTTTCAATCAAAGGAGTATAATCTTTGCCAGGCGTTTTCAAATCACAGGTAATGATGGTAGTTTAGAAAATTAATCACAAGGAGGTCTTCCCTTATGAAACCCAATGAAATTCTAGCAGCCTTAATTCTTAAGGAACACCGCCCGGTAGAAATCGCAAAACGGTGCGGCGTCACCCGCAGTCAGATCAGTAATGTACTTTATGGCCGTTCTAAAAGCCCGGTTATCCGGGAAGAAATCGCCCGGATCATCGGCAAGCCGGTGAAAGAAATCTGGCCGGAAATAGCGGCCTGAAAGAATGGTAAGCCGAAATAAACTTGAGAAGGTGGAACGGGGCGCGAATGTGCCGGAAAGGCCGACGAAGCTGAACACTGCCGAAGCCTGAAAACCGTCCCATCCTTCTCATTATTCCACATTGTACATGTTAATCCTGCAAAATCATTAAAGCAATTTAAAAACAGCTTTATTATAACCCTCAATCACTATAAGGAAACTACCCTCAATTCAACAAAAAGGAGGTGATTGCACATCATGATGCAGGCCATAGTAATTGCTGATGAGGAATTATCCCTGTCTCAATTGCAGCACTTGCTGAGCCAGCAACAGGCCATACATGTTCTGGATACCTATACTGATCCTTTACAGGCTCTGGCCAATATTCATATGCAAAAACCGGATATTATATTTTTAGACATTGATATGCCTACAGTCAGCGGCCTGGTTATTGCCGAAGAAATTCTCAATATCGACGAAGACATAGCGATAGTATTTATCACCGTTCACAATGAATATGCCATTCGCGCCTTTGAACTCAATGTTGCCGACTACTTATTAAAACCGGTCTCCAAACGCAGGCTGAACTGGGCGCTTGAAAAAATCAAAAAGCGCAACTATGGCAGCAACCTGCAAAGTAACAGCAACACAGTATCCAGGTATAAAACGTTGAAGACTGCAGAAACCCTGAATAAAATTTTTGTTTGGGAAGATGACCGGATTATTCTTCTGCCGGCACCGGCGGTTATGTTTTTGACAATAGAGGGACGTGACGTCCGGGTGGTAACCCAACAAAAACAGTATTTTACCAGTCAAACGCTCAACCACTGGGAAGAACGCTTACGGAATTTACAATTTTTTCGCTGTCACCGCAGTTTCTTGGTTAACTTGGACAAAGTGGAAAAAATCTTGCCCTTGTTTGGCGGCACATATAGTTTAAAGCTTGCCAGTCAGCAGATGGAGATACCCGTAAGCCGCAACTATGCCAAACAGCTTAAAAATATTTTGGGATTTTGATTAGCGATTAACGAGGTTCACCCGTGTTGAAGGACGCTCTTATGCATAAATTGTTCAATCAGCTGGCCGAATTTTTTATTACTAGCTAACTAAACCACATGAATTATTTTTTAGATTAAAATAGCGGTATCACACTCTCTGCTATCAACAACAGGTATTTCATTCATTCGCCAGCCAGAGGCACGACCAGTTGGACCTTAATGCCGCCGATCCGGCCGGGTTGCAATCCACGGGCCCGCAAGGGGCACGACAATAAAATACGGCGTGACTCACTGCGGCTATCGGTTTCAATCCACGTGCCCGCAAGGGGCACGACAGCCTGAACGGCTATATCCAAGAGGCTGTTGAAGAGTTTCAATCCACGTGCCCGCAAGGGGCACGACTTTGCTTTCTTTGTTGCGGCTTCTTCCATCGCACGTTTCAATCCACGTGCCCGCAAGGGGCACGACGCGAAAAATAAATGTTCTGGCCCCGGAATTGCTGTTTCAATCCACGTGCCCGCAAGGGGCACGACCATGGAGGATTTGGCCGCTGTACACCTTGGCGCGTTTCAATCCACGTGCCCGCAAGGGGCACGACTTTATGGTTGCCGGTGGTAAAGCCGGTGTCGAAGGTTTCAATCCACGTGCCCGCAAGGGGCACGACCGTCCTCAGAACACATTGGCGTTTTACCGAACAGTTTCAATCCACGTGCCCGCAAGGGGCACGACTACTTCACGGCGCCACGGTAAACATCGATGTCAGTTTCAATCCACGTGCCCGCAAGGGGCACGACACTGACTCGGATGATGCCGCCATTAAACAATTCGTTTCAATCCACGTGCCCGCAAGGGGCACGACTCCTCGGACATGTGATGATTGCAAGCCTAAAACGTTTCAATCCACGTGCCCGCAAGGGGCACGACTAGTGCGGCGTCCCCCGTTCAATAGACAGGAAAAACACAAGGATAACCTAGTTTTTCACAGGATATCTTACTATTTCGCTGACTAGGCGGCCATGGCTAACAAATAGAATTCTTCAGG
>JAEZQV010000335.1 GCA_023441125.1 Bacillota bacterium | reverse complement strand
TTTCAGCACGGCCCTTTTGGGGTAAACTTTTATGTTGCCTACAGCAGTGTCGCCACTTGCTGCACTGAGAAAATAACTTCGTCGCCCTGCACCACGGCAGTACCGGTAAAGCGGTAGCCAATTTTCCCGTCAACCACCGCTGCCTGCAACCGGCCGGTTGCGGCCAGATTTTCTCGGGTTTTGTCCATTTTGTACACACCAAAGACCAAGCGGCTGTCGTCTTCTACCCGTTTGGCTTTGCCAACTACAATCAGATGGGGTTCACCGTTTGCGGACACCGATGCCAGGGCAATGAACGGCGATGCCGCGATTACCGCTTTCATGTCGTCGGCAAGAATAACGGCCGGTTCTACTTTTTCACTCACGCTTACCACTCCTTATTGTCAGTTATTGAGCACCTAAGACAATAATAGCTTAGAAAAGAAGGATAAGCTGTTAACTATTTTACAGCGCCGGACTAAAAACACTTATTTTTTAGAATATAATGCCTTTCTTCCCGGCAGAGATAATTCTTGTCCGTTAATTCTTTGATGGATTGCGAAACCATTACTCGGGAGGAACCCACCAGGGCGGCAATTTCCTGCTGGGTTAAGGGAATGGTGAGCTTAATGCCCTGGGTGCAGGACTTGCCGTGTTCCCTTGCCAGCCGCACCAAAAGCCGCAATACTTTTTCCGGGGTGGTCTGCCTGTTGCTTTCCGCTACCTGCTCCCACATGGTATATAACCGGTCACCCATATTTTTGATGATTTCCCAGGCCAGATCCGGCTGGCCTTTAAGCACTGTTTCAAACGTAGCCCGGTCGATACTGCAGACTTTGGCCGCTTCCAAAGCAATGGCCGTGGCCAGCTGAGTAGTGCCGGGACGGAATAAGGCCGTTTCCCCCAACAAATCGCCCGGACCCACAATCTGCAGAATGGATTCGCCGCCGTCTTCACTCAGCCGTACTAATTTGAACCGGCCTTCTTTGATAACGTAAATGCGGTCAGCCTCTTCCCCTTGTTGAAATAAAACATAGCCCTTTGTTATCTGCTGTTTGCTGGTGGCCCAACAGATATGTTTGAAAAATTCCATGCTCAAACCCGAGAACAGGGTACTGTCCCGTAAACAAAAATGCGATCTGTTATCCATAAAGCCCTCCTTACCTAGGTGCGCGTCCCCAAAGCCGGGTAAGGGTACTACCGGCCACAGGGCGAATAGGGTGTACGGCCGGCGGGAATCCGCCCTTCGCACGGGACTTTGGTTTGACAAAGGCCGCACCCGGCTTCCGCAACGCCGTAAGACTCGCCTACAGCCGCCAGGACCGTGCCGTAGACATGCTGGCAGCATTTGTTTTTATCATGCCCGTCGACAGACAAGGCGCCGACCGGACAACGTTCTATGCATAACCCGCAGCTTTCCTCCCGGAAATAAAGACAGTTCGAGCGGAGACCGGGGTAAAGCCGCGGTGAGGGCGTAAGCACTAAATCGGTGATCACACTGCCCAGCCGGTGGGCAATGCCTTTGGGGGTAATCAGCGCATCATTCAGGCTAAAGGTACCCAAACCGGCAGCATAGGCAGCATGTCGTTCAGACCACGACGAGGCTATGCCGACGGGCGTCTCGGTAAACCTTTGCCAGGCAGACAGCAGTTGCGGTGCGGCAGCCTGGCAGCCCAGGCCGCGCAGATATTCGACAATATGGGTTCTTAGAGCGGCATTGAACTTTTCACCGAAACCTCTGGTCTGGCCCCAGGCCTTGGAGGGATAGGTGCTTTCCTCACGATTGGTCAGCCTGGTAGCAAGCGTAACCGGCAGCACCCAGCTAATTACGGTAGCAGGCTGCCAGGTCGCCCCGCCGTCCGATTGGGCCAGTAATTCCTGCGGCGTCAGATGAAAGTCGCCGATGATGGTTTTGTATTGGGTGAATAACGGATCAGTCGCACTGGCGAAACCAACCAGCGGTTCCGCGAAAAAGGGCCTGTCTTCATCGGGAAAGCAATTAGCCGGACTTTCCTGGACAAAGCGGCAAATCTCCCTGATTATCGCCTGACTCATTTCGCTGTCAGCCGTTAGACAGGCTTGCGTAGTTTCACCATCGGAATTTTTCTGCATGAACATCGCTCCCTTTCAATTAATTTACCGAGAGAAGTTTATGGGTTATACCCACCAGTTGGTACAACAAAACCTGACTGCCCCATTTATGTTTGTGATAGCACTATGCTGCGCAATAGCAGCTACCGCATATTCTCATGGCAGCGGGGGCCAATAACCGCATGAACCAGTGTCCTGACTAAAACGGTCATATTTTTAAGCACTTCAATATCCTGTTTGCTTTTCATCAGCAGGATACCGCCTTCCACCATCGCCACCACACCCTGCGCCAATTTGTCAAGCTCGGCCGGCGCAACTGCCAAGGGAGGTTTCACCATGCCTGCCAGCACAGGTTTTAATTTTTCCGTCCAGGTCGCAAATACAGACTGCAGTTTCTGGCGGAATACCTCATCATGTTCACTCATTTCTATGGCGAGATTGCCGAACACACAGCCACATCTCGCCTGATTCATCAGTTGTCTGTTTACAATCCAGTCCAGCATCTCATTAAACCTGATTTCCGGCTCTTTCTCCGAACTAAGGATGTCTTCCAGCAAGCGCTGGCACCAGCTATGATAGAGGTAATCGATGACAGCCAGCCCCAACTCATGCTTGGATGAAAAGTAGTGGTAAAATTGGCCTTTGCCAATCTGTGCGGCTGCCAAAATATCACTGAGTTTGGTACTTTCATAGCCCTTGGAATGCATCAATGCGGCTGCCGACCTAACGATTTCCTGGCGCTTTTGTGACAACTAAACCACTCCTTATACCTACCGGTTGGTACAATTGTATGGTATAGTACTGATGATTATACTGTCAAGCATTGGTTTCGCTTTGTTTGCCGCCAAAGAATATTTACTCCCGGATGCTGATCATTTCTTCGCAGTAGTCCGTATAGGGCCTCAGTTTGGCGTAATTTCTTGTAAACCTGAGTTTCGGGCTAAGCTGTTTCAATAATGCATCGGTTGCATCTTCATTCAGTCTGCGGCATACATAGCTTGTATCCATCTCTAAAATTTTGCAGGCCTCCAGCGTGGGACAAAAGTTTTGGGAATGAAAGATAATTTCCTTTGCCGACTTGCTAATAATGGGCGCCTGCTCCGCGGTAATGCCAAACCGCGTCAATAAAAGTCGGTAACCGGACTCTAACAAGTCGTCACTGATAAACTGGAATCGATCCCGGTTTTCCCGGAACCAGGCCACCCGCTTGGCTACTGAATCGGCGTTCAGTTCCGCAAGCTTACCGGCATCTGCTGTACGCAATTTCTCGATTTCGCTTCTTACATCCTGCCGGTATAAAACAGAACAGGCTTGCTGCAGGATACCGGCCTGTATATTGATATTGCAATTGGCTTTGTTGAATACATCTTCACAGGTTAAATCGATGCGCCTGCGTCCCTGCGACCTGGCGTCTTTAATGGAACAGCCAAACGCAAGTCCGGAAATGTTTGCCCAGACAATTGCGCCGGCACACATCGGGCAGGGCTCATGCGTAGTTATTAACACACAGCCGGCAAGGTCTTTGCCCAATTTCCGGACAGCCGCTTTTATTGCATTAAGTTCAGCATGCGCGGTTGGATCCCCTGCTGTTTCTTCCCGGTCATGCTCAGCAGCAATGATTTGCCCATCCTTGATAAGAACCGCCCCAAAACCATGATTGCCCTCACGCAAGCTCAGCTTAGCCTCTTCTATCGCTATATTCATATAATGAGTGACCTCCATAAAACGCCCTCCAATACATGTAGTTAAGGTAAATATCGTTACAGAATAACACACTTATTGCCTTAGCGCCAGTTATTTTTTACAAAATAGCCCCGTTCAGATTGTCTATGACAGAGAAACATCAGTTAACATCTCAAATTACCGGTTGCTTTTTTGCGTCATCCTGCTGTAAACTGGGCTAAGGAATTATTTTCTTAACAGAAAATCCAACGTAGTAACGGGTCATAATGCATCTAAGGAGGAAAACTATGCTTTCACGCAATATTTATGACAAAATAGCTAAATCTTCATGGATACGCGCCATGTTTGAGGAAGGGGAAAAACTCCGCAAAATTCACGGCGCCGACAAAGTATATGATTTTAGTCTGGGAAATCCGGATTATGAACCGCCAACAGAAGTAAAAGCAGCATTGGAAAAATACGCCAACGGCGGCGAACCGGGACTGCACCGTTATATGAGCAATGCCGGCTATCCAGCCGTGCGTGAGAAAATAGCAAAAAAAGTCAGCGAAGAAAGCAATGCCCCGCTGACGCAAAATCATATCATCATGACCTCCGGCGCTGCCGGCGGGCTCAATGTCGTCTTAAAAGCCATCCTGAATCCCGGAGACGAAGTAGTCGTCCTGGCGCCTTTCTTCGTTGAATATCTGTTCTATGTAGAAAACCATGGCGGCAAACCAGTGGTCGTCCCCACCGATTCCAACACCTTTGAACCTTCCATCGCCGCCCTGGCCAAGAGCATTACCCCGAAGTGCAAAGCGATTATTCTCAATTCGCCCAATAATCCCACCGGTGTCATTTACAGTGAAGAGACCTTGCAGCAGCTAGCCGCTTTGCTGGCCGGCAAAGAACAGGAATTCGCCTCCGAGATCCTGGTGATATCGGACGAACCTTACAGCAAAATCGTGTATGAGCAGGCGAGTGTTCCCCAGATACTGAAAATCTTCAACCATTCCGTTCTCGTCAACTCCTACAGTAAATCGTTGGCTATCCCCGGGGAACGCATCGGTTATATTGCGGTAAACCCGGCGATCGAGGACAGCGAGTTGTTTGTCAACGGTCTCATATTCGCCCACCGTACCCTGGGTTTTGTCAATGCACCCGCTCTGTTTCAGAAAATTGTCGGCGATGCGCTGGCAGCCGCAGTCAATACACAAGAGTACCAGAAGCGGCGCGATTATTTATACAGCCGGCTTACCGAACTCGGCTATGCTTGTGTAAAGCCCCAGGGAGCCTTCTATCTGTTCCCGCAGTCGCTCATTCCCGACGATATCGAATTTACCAAACGCGCGCTCAAGTATAATCTCCTATTAGTACCCGGCAGCGGCTTCGGCTGCCCCGGACATTTCCGCATTGCTTATTGCGTTGATTTGCAAACAATTACCAACTCCATCCCCGCTTTCAAAGCGCTGGCAGAGGAATTTCGTTAATAACCTAAAAAAATGCTGTTTCCATGTATGGAAACAGCATTTTTTTAGGCAATAGCCCGGTATTATTCACCCTGTTCAGCTAATTTAGCGGTATAGCTTTTGGCTGTCAGGCGATAGTACACGCCGGCGGTAAGAACAGTCACTGCCGCGGCAAACAGATACATGTCGCGATAGCCGACATGGGCGGCCACTACACTAAGAAAAAAAGAGCCAAGTCCCACACTGATATCCAAAGCTAAAAAATATGTGGCGGTGGCCACACCGGCCCGGCGCGCGGGTGCCAGCTGTATCGCCAGGGTCTGAAACACAGGACTGAGCGCGCCAAAACCAATCCCGAGGACACTGCCTGCCGCTAAAAATCCGGCAAGTCCCTGCACCTGGGTTAGCCCAAGCAAACCGAGCAAGAACACAATAAAACCCGGATAAACGACGGCATTGGCGCCCGCGTGATCAAACAGTCTGCCCACAAACGGCCTGGTCGCCACAATCCATACAGCAAATACGGCGAAAAAGGCACTGGTATATTCTGCCAGCCTAAGTTCTTTCGCGTATAAAGGAATAAACACCAGCACGCCGGTGTAGGCAAAAAATAACAGGCCACCAACTAAAGCCATGGTCAAGGCGCCGGGTTCGATAAAATTACTCCAATCCAAAGAGCGTCTGTCCGGCCTGGCTGCCGCCTGGCCGGCAATCGCCGGTATTTTGCTTATATTGCCGCAGCAGAAGGCGAATATCGCCAGCACGATACACCCGGCGAACAATACAGTAAACGAATAATGCGCAATGACGGTTAACCCGCAAAACGGCCCGATGACCATCGCCAAATTGGAAAACAAGGCAAAATAACCAATTCCCTCGCCCCTGCGCGGCGGCGGCAAAGCCAGTGCGGCCAACGCGGCCACCAGGGTAGTGCCTAATGCAAACACGACCCCATGGAGTAAACGTAGCAGCAACAAAAAGTACAGGCTGTCAGCGCCTAAGTACATTACACTGACCAATAAAAAAAGGCCTAACGCGACAAATAACATTTTCCTGGGAGCAAATTCGTCGATCCATTTACCTGCCAGCGGACGGCAGAGCACGGCGCCGATCTGAAAGAACGTCATTGCCAGCCCTGCCTGCCAGTTATTCCCCTGCAGCTGTTCTATAACAAAAACCGGCAACACGGCAATGAAGGCATAGTGCGTCATATACTGAAAAAAACTACTCAGGCTCATCCCCAGAAAAGCCTGCGTCCACAACGATTGTTTCTGCATAAAATCCCCTGACATTTCTTGTGCAATTTAATTTACTCGTCTTCAGCCCCATGCAAACAATTGATGGCACTTTCACCAACTTTTTTTATGAGGCTGGCCAAAATTTCCGTATCCTGCGAAGAAAATTCCTGGGTTAAGACAGCCACCCACTCAGCTTCAATATCGATAATCTCCTGGTAAATGCGTCTTGCTTGCTCGGTAGGATACAGCCGGATTGTCCGCTTATCTTTTTTATTGGGCTCTTTCCTGATAAAGCCCGCACTTTCGAGCTGCGCCAGCGCCCTTGTTATGTTGCTTTTGTTGATGTGAATCAACGGCTGCAGTTTGTCCTGGGTGATGCCTTCATGTTCACAGATGCGCAGGATATACATATGCTGACTGCTGTTAATTCCCAAGGGTTCCAATTTTTTATTCAGATACATTTTGTTAAACCGGTCAGCAATAGAAATCCACTTTATTAACTCGTTCATGCTTCCCCCATCCATTGCGCAAGCAACGATATATTTGCTATCGCAACTATTATAAGAAAATATACATCGCCTGTCAATCACTTTTCCACCAAATCTTTATTGCGCCACAAACCAATGACTCTTGCCGCACCAATCCTTCCCCTCAGGCAGACAAGCAGCTGCGAGCCCATTCCTATTCAGCAACCTGCGCCCATAAATCTTCACCCAAGAAACCTGCGGCCACCTGAGTTACCGGACCTGTCATCAGGACCCGGCCTGATGGCAGAAGGTCTATCCGGATTGTCCCTCCCGGCATATGGACGTTGACCGTATTGTCGACCAGCCCCAGCTTGTGAGCAGCGCTGGCCGCCGCACAGCTGCTGCTGCCTGAAGCCAGTGTGTAGCCTGCGCCCCGTTCCCAAATTTCAATCCGGATGTTGCCCCGGTCTATGATTTTCAGAAACTGTACATTGATCCGCCTGGGAAACAGGGCATGGGTCTCAATAGCCGGCCCCAGGTCAACGGTGGTGTCCCGGGAAAGCTCGTCACAAAGCACAACGCAGTGCGGATTGCCAATGGACAGACAGGAAACGCTCAGCCGGTGGTTCTGAATCATTAATTCCTCCCGGATTACTTCCCGGGCCGGACCGGCTACCGGGATTTCCTGACTTTGGAAAGTAACCGTCCCCATGTCCACCCGAATTTGCCGGCCTTTGCTGTCCAGGAGTTCTACGTTAACCTCCCCGCCCAAGGTTGCCAAACGAAACGCCCTGCTGGTTATATAGCCGGCATCTGCCAGATAGCGGGAAAAAATCCGAATTCCGTTGCCGCTTTTTTCGGCTTCGCTCCCGTCCGGATTGAATATCCTGAGGCCGGTGGCATTAGCCTGCAGCAACGGTCCGAAGAGAATGCCATCTGAGCCGATCCCGAAATTCCGGTGGCAAATCAATCGGATGTTTTCCGCCGACAAGGTAATGCGGGTCTTATTCGGGTCAATGACAATGTAATCATTGCCGAGCGCATGATACTTGTAAAAATGGTATTCCACAGTGAACGCCTCCTCTGTTTACCGAAATATTTTACAGATATTTTTTATACCCCTGCACTACACCCGGTTTATAATCCAGCCGGGCATAAAAATCATGGGCCTGCTTGCGCCTGCTCAAAGATACCAGCATGATATAATAGCAGT
This sequence comes from Bacillota bacterium, assembly GCA_023441125.1. The sequence goes on along the minus strand of JAEZQV010000335.1, from coordinate 3,612 downwards.
TATGCTCACGCGCCCAGTTTTCAATGTAGCCGATTAGCTTTCTTCCGATACCCTGCCGGCGGCATTTCTCACTCACTATAACATTTTCCAGCACCAGAAACGGCCGGCACTCGCCGACAATGTCCAGACACAGGATTCCCAGCAGCGAGCCCACCAGGCGCTGCTTTCGGTCTCTGGCGCCGATTAGCAGGTAATTTGTATTGCCGGCAATCTGGTCAAATATCCTGGCCATATTCAAACGGTTGGTCTTATGGCCGGTGAGTTCCTCATAAAGGACGGCAAGGTCCTCCAGATCGGCGGCACATACCGGCGTTATGGTCAGCATTTGCATTTCCTCCTAACCATGTTTTGCAGTATCTACAGCCATTATATACGGATTACTGCCGGCAAACATTGCGTAAGCTGAAAAAAAGGTTGCAAAAGCTGCTCTACCGAATAATACAATTATGATGAACAACATTACCGAACCGCCCAATCACAAACGCGGCTATTTAACCCGCGACTTTAGTTTTTTCAGCTTGCAGGACAAGCAAGAAATACATATCGAATCCCATTACCATGATTTTAACAAAGTAGTCGTATTTATTGCCGGTAAGGTTACTTACTACATTGAAGGAACCGCTTACAAGCTCAAACCCTGGGATATTCTGCTGATCAGCCGGGACACCATTCATAAACCGGTGATTGATCCGTCCGCCACTTACCAACGGATGGTTCTCTGGCTGAAGCCCGCCTTCCTGGAAAAGAACAGCGACACCAACACCAATTTATTAACCTGCTTTGAGTTCAGCTGCCGGCACAAATTCAATGTATTGCGCATGACACCGGAAATGCGGGACATTATGCAGGCGCTGCTGACACAAATTGAGCATACCTGCCAAAACCGGAACTTTGCCGACGATTTACTAGGGAATGCGTTATTTCTCCAATTTATCATTTATGTAAACCGCATGAGCCTGGCGATGAAGAATGGAGTTGCCGCCGCAGCTGTCGACAGAGAATATGATGAAACCGTCAATCACATACTTGCCTACATTGACAGCAACCTGGCCGGTGATTTAACAATTGAAAAACTGGCAGCCGTCTTTTTTCTCAGCAAGTATTATCTTATGCGCAAATTTAAGCAGCATACCGGGTTTAGCATTCACCAGTATGTGCTGCAGAAAAGGCTGATTGCCGCCAACCACCTGCTCCGGGCCGGCCAACCGGTATTAACGGCTTGCCTGGACAGCGGCTTTCATGATTATGCCAACTTTGCCCGGGCCTTTAAAAAAATGTATGGCCTATCCCCCAAGAAGTATCATAAGCTACCCGGACAAGAAAAAAAGATTGATTAGTGTAAAAATCCCGCCGTCGGTAGCCGGACCGGCGGGATTTAATTTTCCCAATCGGCAACCTCCCAACTGACCGTGAATATACTGGCAGCGAGGTGGTTTTTTGTGCAACCGGTGATTCTCTATCCGCCAACAATCGACTGGGATTATCTGCATCAGCGGCCGCAGCAGCTATTTAAGGCCCTGGCCGTACTTGGCTGCACTTGTATTTTTTACAATATAAATGCGCACAACCGTCACCCGGACGGGTTTACTCAGCTTGCGCCAAACCTGTTGCTGGCCAACGGCCAGGAATTTAACAGCTCTATCCAGGTAGTACGCAGCATGTATCCCGGCCGGCCGCTAGTGACTTATTTTACTTATCCGCCTCATATCGTCCATTTGCAGCGAGTCAAAACCGATCTTTTGGTCTTCGATTCGGTGGATGAGCCGGTTGATGACTTTGCCTACTGGCTGCCTGGCTATGCCGCCGCCGTAACACAAGCCGATATTGTTACCGCCACAGCCTGCTCGCTAGCCGACCGGGCCCGCTTGCTGCGCAGTGAGGTCTCTGTGCTGCCGAACGGCTGTGACTATGACCATTTTAAGCTGGCGCAAAATAAACAGCGGCTGTCCGTTGCGCCATTTAGCCAGGACAAACCAATTATCGGGTATATTGGCGCCATTGCTCCCTGGGTAGACATGCGCCTTGTCAATACACTGGCCCGCTGCATGCCCGCTTATGAATTTGTTCTCATCGGGCCTTTACTGAAGCAAAACGGGATAGCCCTGCTCCACAAAAATATCCATTATCTGCATCACAAGGCGTATGCCGAACTGCCCTGTTATTTAAGCAATTTCAGTTATTGTCTGATTCCCTTTAAAATTACCGCCATGACCAAAGGTGTCAATCCGGTAAAATTCTGGGAGTATCTGGCCAGCGGTATTCCCATTTTAAGCACGCCGCTGCCGGAAATCCCCGCCGGGTATGTCAGCCACATAACCACAGATATGATTCTTCCCGGCTTCTCACCACCATCCGGGGAGCGAAGCCGCGCTGACAGAATTCAACTGGCCCGCGCTAACGCCTGGCATAACCGGGCAGAAAGCTTGCTGGCGCTGATCAATAGCAAGCTGGCATGGGGCTAATAAAAAGAAACACATAACCCGCTTGCAACATCGCTGTTGTCAAGCGGGTTATGTAAGCCTGTATCTTTTACATTATTCAGCCGACATTCCGGACGGCCTTACGTTCCAGGTAAAGACCAGAATAAACATGGCAATCACGCAGGAGGCCATTAAAATATAGAAACCGGCGTCCCAGCCAAAAGCCTTTACTGCATAACCGATGCCGGAACTCGCCCCGACTGTGCCAAACAGATAACCGAACAGCCCGGTAAAGCCGGCAGCCGTACCGGCAGCTTTTTTGGGAACCAAGTCCAGGGCACTCACGCCAATCAGCATAATCGGTCCGTAAATTAAGAAGCCAATTGCCGCCAGGGCGATTATGTCCACTACCGGGTTGCCGGCCGGATTCTGCCAGTAAACAATAACCGATATCAGGGTTAGGAACATGAATAGGAAAGTAACCGGGGAGCGGCGCCCTTTGAAGATCTTGTCACTTAACCAGCCGCACAGCAGCGTGCCGGGAATACCGGCATACTCATAGATGAAGTAACCCCAGGTGGAGCTTTTAATTGAAATGTGTTTTACCGTCGTCAGGTAGGTAGGCGACCAGTCCACTACGCCATAACGCACACAATACACAAAGGCATTGGCCAGCGCCACCAGCCACACATATTTATTGTTCAATACATATTTAAAGAGAATTTCTTTAACAGTTAGTTCTTTTTCCCGGTCTGCTTCTTTGCCGACAACAGGATAATCATTCTTGTATTCTTCAATAGACGGCAAACCGACCGACTGGGGCGTATCCCGCAGGGTAACGACAATAAAGATACTCATGATGATGGCAATAACACCAGGCACATAGAACATGGCTTCCCAGGACCCGAAGTAGGCCATGGCCCACAGACAGATTGGCGCGATAGTGCCGCCGCCAATGTTATGGGCACAATTCCAGATCCCCATTTTCGTACCACGCTCACTGGCCGAAAACCAGTGGGTCATGGTCCGGCCGCTGGGAGGCCAGCCCATTCCCTGAAACCAGCCGTTCAGCAGCATCAGGGCGAACATGGCGGCCACACTGCCGGCTACCGGGAAGAACAGGTTGATAACCCCGGAGAGGAATAAACCGAGCGCCATAAAATAGCGGGGATTGCTGCGATCAGACCAGGTA
>JAEZQV010000425.1 GCA_023441125.1 Bacillota bacterium | reverse complement strand
CAGGTCGGCCAGGGAAACCTTTTTGGAGCCTTTCTGGGCGTTGTTGAAATCTATCTGAATTTTTTCCAGAACCTGAAGGACACGATTCAGTTGAACCGGCTGATTGACTTCCCAGTCCTTCTGGGGTGTTAGGCGGATGCGTGCCCCGTTTGTGCCGCCCCGCTTGTCAGAACCGCGGAAGGTCGCTGCCGAGGCCCAGGCTGTGGCAACCAACTGGGAGATCGACAGGCCGGAAGCAAGGATCTTGTCCTTAAGGTCGGAAATATCCTGTTCGTTGATCAGCTCATGATCGACCGGCGGCACCGGGTCCTGCCAGATCAGTTCCTCCGCCGGAACCTCCGGACCAAGGTAACGGAAACGAGGCCCCATATCGCGGTGAGTCAGCTTAAACCAGGCCCGGGCAAAGGCGTCCTGGAATTCTTCCGGGTTTTGCAGGTAACGCCGCGCGATCGGTTCGTAAACCGGATCATAGCGCAGGGAGAGATCCGCGGTGGTCATCATCGGCCGGTGTTTCTTGGACGGATCGTGCGCATCAACCACCATGTCCTCATCGGCCACATCTTTAGCCAGCCACTGATTTGCTCCGGCCGGGCTCTTGACCAATTCCCACTCGTATTTGAACAGCACCTTTAAATAGCCCATGTCCCACTTGGTCGGGTTCGGTTTCCAGGCGCCCTCAATGCCGCTGCCGATTGTATCGCCGCCTTTGCCGCTCCGAAAGCTGCTCTTCCAGCCAAGGCCCTGTTCTTCAATACCGGCGGCCTCGGGTTCAGGACCGACATGGGTTGCCGGACCGGCGCCGTGACATTTGCCGAAGGTATGGCCGCCGGCAACGAGCGCGACAGTTTCTTCGTCGTTCATAGCCATACGGGCAAAGGTGTCCCGAACGTCACGGCCGGAGGCAACCGGATCCGGGTTGCCGTTCGGTCCTTCCGGATTCACGTAGATTAAGCCCATCTGCACAGCGGCAAGCGGATTTTCAAGCTCCCGTTCGCCGGAATAACGCTTGTCGCCAAGCCACTCGCCCTCAGAGCCCCAATAGATATCCTCTTCCGGTTCCCAAACGTCCTCGCGTCCGCCGCCAAACCCAAACGTCTTAAGACCCATCGACTCCAGAGCACAATTTCCGGCGAGGATCATCAGGTCGGCCCAGGATATCTTTTTGCCGTATTTCTGCTTAATCGGCCAAAGCAAACGGCGTGCTTTGTCCAGATTCACATTGTCCGGCCAGCTGTTGAGGGGCGCCAGGCGCTGGGAGCCGGACCCTGCCCCGCCGCGGCCGTCATTGATGCGGTATGTACCTGCGCTGTGCCAGGCCATCCTTATGAAGAGCGGCCCATAGTGACCGTAATCAGCCGGCCACCAATCCTTAGAATCCGTCATCAACGCATAAAGGTCTTTTTTCACGGCTGTCAGGTCGAGACTCTTGAACTCTTCAGCGTAGTCGAAAGACTCGCCCATTGGATTGGAAAGAGAGGAATGCTGATGCAAAATCTTAAGGTTTAACTGGTTCGGCCACCAATCCCGGTTTGAGGTACCGCCGCCGGCAATGGCTTTTCTGGTCATGCCTGTTACTGGGCACTTGCTGTCTTCACTCATACAATCACTCCTTTTCTATTTTGACAAGCCTTGTGAGGCAAATACGCATAAATGTTATTTCCCTGATTCGGAAGGATTTTCATCTGTTGCCATGAAAAAGTAACATTTCTTAATAAATATTCCAAATTCGTAAATTATTATGTTTTTATTTTATTCATTAAATTATTGCTTGTCAATCACAGAAATAGTATTATGCTGTCAAAAAAGGACGGAGTTGACGATATGTTATCAACTCCGTCCTTTCGCTTCCAATATCTAGTGGTTTTTATTCTTCTATCTAATGATTTTCATTTTTCAGCTTTCTGATAAATTCCAGGCGCTCTTTGATATTTTTTTCAAGGCCTTGCCCTGTAGGCTGATAATACTGCCGGTCTTTTAGATTTGCCGGCAGACATTGCATATTGGTTACCTTATCCGCGACATTATGGGCGTATTGATACCCCTTACCATAGTCGAGGTTTGCCATCAGTTTGGTCGGGGCATTCCGCAGGTGCAGGGGCACACCCTCTGCCAGCGTACTGTTCGCATCCTTTTTCGCGTTTTCATAGGCCACATACAGGGCATTGGACTTAACAGCCACAGAAAGATACACCACCGCCTGGGTTAAATGCACATTACACTCGGGCATGCCCAGATAATGGACGGCATTGTATACGGCGACAGTCATTTCTAAAGCTCTGGGATCAGCCAGGCCGATATCTTCCGCGGCAAAACGGACCAGCCTTCTGGCAATAAACAATGGTTCCTCTCCCGCCTCCAGCATTCTGGCCAGCCAGTAAACGGCGGCATCAGGAGCACTGTTGCGCATGGATTTATGCAAGGCCGAGATAAGATTATAATGCTCTTCCCCGTTTTTATCATATAATAAGGCTTTCTTTTGGAGGCACCCTTCCACGATCTCCTTACTGATTTTTGTGGCGTCCCCCTGTTTGTCACCGCTCATTACCGCCATTTCCAGCACATTAAGGGCTGTCCTGGCATCGCCGTTGGCATATACGGCAATTAATTCCAGCAGCTCGTCGGCAATCTCAATTTGTTGGCCGCCATAGCCTCTTTGATCCTGCAAAGCATGCTTTAATAACCTCATAATATCTTCTGTTTGCAAAGGATGCAGGACAAATACCCTGCTGCGCGATAACAAGGCGGAATTAACCTCGAAAGAGGGGTTTTCCGTAGTGGCGCCGATGAGGATAATGTTGCCTTTCTCGACATGAGGAAGAAAAGCATCCTGCTGCGCTTTGTTAAAGCGGTGAATTTCATCCACAAAAATTACGGTCCGCTCGCCCATCAGCCTGCTCTTTTCCGCTTTCGCCATAATTTCTTTAATCTCTTTGATGCCGGAGGTTACCGCGCTAAAGGTTATAAACTTGGCATTCGTTATATTGGCGATAATCATAGCCAGGGTAGTTTTGCCAACACCAGGCGGCCCCCACAGAATCATCGAAGTAATATTATCCGATTCTATGATCTGTCTTAGTACCTTGCCTTTACCCAGGATGTGTATCTGGCCAATATATTCTTCCAAGGTTCTGGGTCTGATTCTGTCGGCCAAAGGCGCTTTATGCATATTTTCAAAAAAAGTGCCTTGTACATAATCCATTGAGTACACCTGCTTTCCCCCCATAGTACATATGTTCTATTTTATCATTCCATTGCCAAAATATTCAAGGGGTGCGCAGCATACCGTCTGCTCATAATTATGCCTATTTTTCTTTGCTACTGATTCGACCGGGTTTCTTACTGTCTCCAATCTGCAAACGAGGCACGTAGTGCCTTTTCAACCTGCGGGAGTGACCGCGATGGCTATCCGGCTGATGCCGCTTTGCCGGATGGCGTCCATCAGTTCCACTACCCGGCCGTGCTCAACGCTCCGGTCGGCATTGATGATCACCGCGGTTTGCTGGCCGCCCGCGCTCGCTTGCCTAAGACGAAGCGCGGCGTCCGCCGGCGCAGCGATCTGCTCTTTATCGTAATAGAGCTTGCCCTCCTGGGTTATTGTCAGCGTGATCACCTGCTGCGGTTTGTCCTGGTTGCCGGCGGCATGAGGCAAATTGACCGGCAGACTAAACTGGTTGGTCATGGTCAGCGTGGCCAGCATGAAGAAGACCAGGAGAAAAAACATGGTGTCGATCATCGGAATAATCTCAATGCGCGCTTTCTTACCCGGTCTGCGTGGTATCTTCATCGCCCCGCCTCCTGTGCCGCCGGCGTCAGCGCCATTTCCAGCCGGGTGGCGTAGTGCTCGATGATTTCAGTCTCTTTTTCAATGCGGGCAAGAAAGTAGTTATAGGGAATAAGGGCGATCACGGCCACGGTTATCCCGCTGGCAGTGGCGATCAGCGCCTCGGCTACCCCGCCGGTGACGGCGTGGGGTTGGCCCATGCCGGACAAGGCCATAATCTGAAACGAATCGATCATGCCGATAATGGTGCCCAGGAGGCCCAGCAGCGGCGACAGGGTGACGATGGTGTCCAGCACCGGCAGACCGCGCCGCATAGCCGACAGTTCTAAGATTCCCGCGGCTGCCATGGCTTGGGCCGGCTGCGCGCGATTGTTCATCCCGGCCGCCAGGACCTTGCTCAGCGGCAAGGAAGATTGTCTCGCCACAGCGGTTGCTGCATCCAGGCGCTTATCATTTACCATAGCAAGTATTGTTTCAGCTAAATCGGTTGCGCCAATGCGCCGGAAGAAGAACAACCGGTCTATAATAACAGCTACGGCCATAACGGAGCACACGGCCAGCGGCAGCAGCATCCAGCCGCCTTTCATAAGTTCGTACAACGTGATCATCTCTCTTTCCCATTATGCGTCAGTGAGGCGAAACCGGACTTTTACATCATGAAAACCGGTGACCGGCCTGCCGCCTTTCCTGGCCGGCGAGAAGCGCCATTTCTGCACGGCCTGGGCGGCAGCCTCATCCAGGATAGGATAGCCGCTGCCCACCCGTACCGCTACCGCCGCCACCGAGCCGTCGGTGGCGATGAGCGCCCGCACCACCACCGCTCCTTCCCAGCCGGCCTTTCTGGCCGCTGGGGGGTAAGCGGGCTTTGGACCGGCAAGATAGCTGGTATTGGTCGACGGCCCGCCGTCCTCGTCCGGACTGCCCGCCTGGCCCACAACCGCAGTATCAGCGGTGCCGCTTCCCGCCGCCGGCGTATCGCGGCCGGCCGGCGCTAATGACCCGCTCGAAGTCTCACCGGCTTCTCCCGGCAAGACCGGCGGCAGCACTTGGGCCTGGGGCGCGGACGGCCGCGGCACCGGTTTTTCAGCCGGCGCCGGTGGCGAGTCGGTGGGAACAGCCGTCAAATTCGCCATATCGCCCATGTCTATTACACGGGCGGGAACTAGGCTGACCTCCACGGTGGTAACTTCCAACGGCTGAACGACAGGCGTACTAAAGCCGAATGCACCTAGGCAGACGATCACAATGCCGTGCAGCAGCAGTGAGATGCCCGTTGCTTTTGTATAAGGATATTTGTTAAAGTAATTCATGCTGGCCTCCGTAGCGTCCCTACCATCCAGGCGGCAAAAGTTATTCGAGCTTATCAGATCTTGTTATGCCGTACTGGAGCGCAAAATACACTCCTGTTCACCGGTCTTCGTTGCCAGTCCGCCGGATTTGGTTAGAACCAGCAGCCGGTCATGAAAGCGTTCCACTGTCCGGCGATGGGCAATGCTGATTACCGCTGTTTTCGGCAGCCGTTCGCCAAGTAACCGGTAGAGCTGCGCTTCGGTTCCCTCGTCAAGCGCCGAGGTAGCCTCGTCAAGAAACAGCCAGTCCGGACGCAGCAGCAGCACCCGGGCAAATGCCAGTTGCTGCTGTTCCCCGCGAGAAAGCTTCTGACTCCAGTGGCGCTCTTCGTCCAGCCTGCAGCATAGCTGGTCAAGGCCGCACAGGGTCAAAGCCTGCATTATGCTGGTGTCGTCATACGTTTGTTCTGATTCGGGATAAGCTATCGCTTGCCGCAAAGTCGTGATCGGAAGATACGGTTTCTGCGGAAGATACAGCAGCCGGCCAAAAGCCGGAAGCTCGATGCTGCCGCATCCATACGGCCAGAGCCCGATGATGGCGTG
>JAEZQV010000330.1 GCA_023441125.1 Bacillota bacterium | reverse complement strand
TTTCCACAACGACACTGCCGCCTAACAGGTGGCCGACACTGATGCCAAACCAGGTCAGTACCGGCAGCAAGGCATGGCGGAGGGCGTGGCGGCCGATCAGCCACCGTTCCTTCAGGCCCTTGGCCCGGGCTACCCGGATAAAGCCCTGCGCTAAGGCATCCAGCATGCAGCCGCGCAACAGCCGGGTATAAGCGGCGGCCATCCCAAAACCCAGCGTAGCGGCAGGCAAAACAAGACCTTCCAGGCCACCGGCTCCGGCAATCGGCAGCCATTGCAGCCTTACACCAAATAGGTAGGCAAGAATCAGACCCAGCCAGAAATTGGGAATGGATGAGCCTGTCAGAACGGCCATTCTCCCGGCAAAATCAAGCCAGGAGCGGGGATACAGAGCCGTAAGAATGCCCAGCGGCACAGCAAATAAGAGCGCAAAGCCCAGGGAAGCCAATGTCAGCTCTGCCGTAGCCGCCACTCTGTGGCTAAGTTCATATACCACCGGCAAACCGGTCCGGTAGGATATGCCCAGATCGAGTTGAACGACCCGGGCTAACCAGCGGCCATACTGGCTATAAGCCGGTTCATGGAGCTGCAGCTGCAGCCTGAGCGCTTCCACCGCTTCCGGCGGCGCTTCGACGCCGATGGATGCCAGCACCATTTCCGGCGTGTCTCCCGGTACCAGCATCATCAGACCAAAGGCCACCAGGGAAATGCCAAACAATAAAATGATAAATGAAATACCGCGCTGGATAAAAAATTTTACCGGCACAAGCCCGTCCCCTTCCTTGCTGCCTGCCAGCGGACGACAGCAGGTTATTTAGCGGCGCAAATGGCAAACATGGGGATCGGCGTATATAATAGCTGCTCCAGTTCATCATGCACCAGCGGGCTGATATTTTCCTGAATTTCTATCTTCTGAAAGCCGGCGTGGCGAAAAGCAAGCTCATCCCATAGAGGCCGCTTCTCGTAAGTTAAGGGTAATTTACGGGCAATAGCCTCATTTTCTTTTTGCTGTTCCGGGGAAATATTGTGCCTATACCCTTTTTCCATTGCCAAACGCAGATATTTATCATGTTCAGCCTGGAGTTCCGGGTCACTTAAGGGCAAGTGCCAGTTAGCATCGAAAATCAGCACTTTGCCGGCCGGCTTTAACAGCCGGTGCCATTCCTGATATACCTCCAATGGATTGGGTAAAAGCCAGGTCACATTGCGGGAAACAATCAAGTCCAGACTCTCATCAGGCAAATCCACGGCATGAGCGTCCGCCTTCAGAAAGCGAATGGTCTTGCCGGCGGCATTGGCATTTTGCCTGGCCTTTTTTAACATTTCCTCACACTTGTCCATGGCAGTCACCGAATAATTCATTCCGGACAGCAAAATGGCGAAAAAGCCCGGACCGGTGCCCACGTCCAGTACCTGGAGATTTTCCCTGTCACCGGCATATTTACGCAGTAATGATTCCCACGCCTGCTTTTTATGGCAGGCCATTTCCCGCTGTACGTGCTCACTATAGCTGTCGGCCCGTCCATCCCAATAAATCTCAATACGCTCTTCCAGCATACATTACCGCCCCCAAATCAATAAGAATCAATGTAATACCAGCCAAGTTACCAGGCTCGCTTCAAAGAAGTGCATCACAATTGCTATTTTCTGCTTATGGTATCTGCCCCCTTAACCAACAAAAAATCCACGAAGGCAGGATTTTAATCCTGTTACCCTTCGTGGATATGTCTGTATTATGCAAATGTCGTACGAGTTCAAACGGTTACTGTACCAGCCTTCAGGCCGGCGTTTGTTAAAATTATAACGTATCCTGGTCAACTGTGCAAGCTATCTTGTAAAAAATCCCTGTTTTTAGGGCAAGCTGTGTTCTCTATTTGAGTTCCCGCACCAGCCGCATGCCGTTCAGCGTTACCAGCAAGGCCGCTCCGGTATCGGCCAGTACCGCCAGCCAAAGATTAACAAAACCAAAAAAAGTACCAATTACAAACAGCAGCTTCAGCAGCAGGGAGAACGATATGTTTTGTTTGATGACGGCCACGGTTTTGCGGCTGAGCCGCATCACGTAGGCAAGTTTACCCAAATCATCCGCCATAAGGGCAATATCCGCCGTTTCCAGGGCAGAATCCGAACCGGCCACGCCCATGGCAACCCCCACACTCGCCGTCGCCAATGCCGGCGCGTCGTTGATACCGTCCCCAACCATCGCCACCTTGCCGTACTGGCCAATCATTTGCTGCAAAGCGCTAACTTTGTCGGCCGGCAAAAGTTCAGCATAGAAGGCGTCCACGCCGGTTTTCTGCGCAATAGCTTGGGCTACCCGGTTGTTATCCCCGGTCAGCATGACAACCTGCTCGACGCCGGCCGCCTTGAGCGCGGCTACAGCGTCGGCGCTGGCGGCACGCACCGTATCGGCTACGGCAATGATGCCGTAGATTTCCTGCCCGGCACCTACCAGCATGACAGTTTTTCCCTGCTGCTCCAATTGCGATAAATAGGATTCCCGGTCGGCAAGTGTAAAGCCTAATTCCTCAAACAGCCGTACATTGCCCACATAGACAGTCCGGCCTGCCAGTTCGGCTTGCGCCCCTCTGCCGACAAGCGCTTTAAAGTTCGTTACCGGCGGCAGCTTCTTATTGCCTGCCTGCGCCACTACGGCTTCGGCCAGCGGATGTTCCGACCATTTTTCCACAGCGGCGGCCATAATCAGTACATCCTCATCCTGCATAGCGTCCACCCAGCTGGCAACATCAGTTACCTTGGGTTTGCCGACTGTCAGCGTACCGGTCTTGTCGAAAGCCATGGCGCGGATTTTTCCCATCTGTTCAAGGTACGCCCCGCCCTTGATGAGCACGCCGCGGCGGGAAGCATTGCCAATGGCCGAAACAATAGAGACCGGTGTGGAAATAACCAGGGCGCACGGGCAGGAGATGACCAGAAGCACCAAAGACCGGTAAAACCAAAGGGCAAAGGGCTGCTCAAAAAAGAGCGGCGGTATGACTGTCAGCCCCACAGCAGCCACAATGACCGCCGGGGTATAGTATTTGGCAAAAACGTCCACCACCTGCTGCAAAGGCGCCTTTTCGGCCTGAGCCTCTTCTACCATATGCATGATTTTAGCCAGGGTCGAGTCGGCGGCCAGCTTGGTGACAACGATGGTTAAAGCGCCCTGCTCATTGACGGTGCCGGCATATACCAAGTCACCCGCCTGTTTTTCCACCGCCATGGACTCCCCGGTAATGGCGGCCTGATTGACCGCCGAGATACCGCTTTGCACAGTGCCGTCCATGGCAATCCGTTCCCCGGGCTTGACCTGTATGACATCACCGACGGCGATTTCCTCAACCGGCAGCCGCAGTTCCTCACCGTTCCGTGAAACCAGTGCTTCCCGCGGCGCCAGTTCCATCAAGGCCCGGATGGAAGTGCGGGTCTTATCCAGTGTATAAGCCTGCAAAGCATTGCCCAGCGAAAAGAGAAAGACAACGGTGGCGCCTTCGCTCCACTCGCCGATGGCCGCCGCGCCGATAACGGCAATTACCATGAGGAAATTGGTGTCCGGCGTCAGGCTTCTAAGACTGTATAAGCCGCTTTTCGCCACATGGTAACCGCCGGTAAGCATAGCCAGAACATAACAGGAAACAAGCAGCTCCTCACCGGTTCCGGCCCACTCCAGTGCCATCGCCAGCGCCACCAGCAGGCCTGAACCAATTGTCGCCAGCATCCGCGGTTTACGCCACCAAACAACTTCCTGCCGGGCGGCCTGGCCGGCCTCGCTGTCCGTGATCGCCTGGTAGCCGGCCTGTTCAACCGCGACGATAATGTCCTGAGCCCGAATGGTGTGTTCCACCGTCATTTTACCGGCACCAAAATTGAGCGTCACCGCCTGCACGCCCGTCAGGGCGGCAATACGTTTTTCCAGCTTAGCCGCACAGTCGGCGCAATCCAGGCCGGATAAACGAAACACCGTTGTCTGCGTCCCCGGCTTTCCCGCCGGCGCCAGCGCCGCGCTGTAGCCAAACCCGGTAATAATCCGGAGAATATCGTCACTCTGCACAACAGTACTGTCATAATTTACTTTTAGTTTAGCGGCGACAAAATTCAACCTGGCCTCCCTCACCCCGTTAAGACGGCGGACAGCCTGCTCCACTTTGGCGGCACAGTCGGCACAATCCAGGCCGCCGACTTCAAAAGTGCTCTCAGCCAGTGCCGCCGCAGGCAGAACGCCGCAGTCACCGGCCGCAAGCGCCGCCTCGCCGCTGCAGCATGAACAGCCGCAGTCGGTATTTTCCCGCTTCTGCATAATGGTTACCTCCCGCCTATATGCGAAATATGCTCCAGGCCCTGGCACATCAAAGAAATTACATGGTCATCATCCAGTGAATACCAGGCTTCTTTGCCGTCTTTACGGAACTTTACCAGCCTGGCGCCCCGCAGGGTGCGCAATTGATGCGACACGGCCGACTGGTTCATCCCCAGTGTCTCGGCAATATCGCACACACACAGCTCTTGTCTGGACAGGGCATGCAGTATTTTTATCCTGGTCGGATCACCCAATATTTTAAACATCTCCGCCAAATCCTGTACCCGGCGGTCATCCAGCATAGCCGCTCTGGCCAGACAGATTGTCTGGGGATGACAGCAGCGTTCTTCACAAAGATCTTTTTCCAATGCCATCATGGCATCCACCTCACATCATGTGATTATATGTTCATATGTTATTCTATGCTTATTTTTAGTATGTGTCAATAAAAAATCGGCAAGCAAGAAGACATTTGCCTTGCTTCCCGATTCCGGTAAAATTGTCACTCATTTAATTTCATAAGCTCAGCAAGCATTGCTTGGTAGTTGTTAAGGAAATACTTAGTTATAGTAAATGTTACTAGCGCTGTTAAGGGATATTTCCAGCACATATTGCAGTCGCTCGAAGCATTCATTGGCGTCAACCCCGCCGCCTTTAGTAGGCAACGATTCCATAGTGAAAGGTGAAACCATGCTTGAAGTTACTGCCGCTATAATCCACCATAACGGAAAGATTCTTATCGCCCGCCGGCCGGCAGGCGATCCGTTAGCCGGCAAATGGGAATTCCCCGGCGGAAAAATTGAACAGGGCGAAACGCCGGCGGAATGTCTCCAGCGTGAAATAAAAGAAGAATTAGGCATTACCATCCTGGTCGGTGATTTTTTTGCGGACAGCATCTATGCTTACCCCGCTAAGACTGTTCATCTGCAGGCCTACTTCGCCGCCTGGAGCTCCGGCGAAATCGAGCTTCGTTCCCATGATGCAATCGCGTGGGCTACGCCCGCTGATTTAAAGCAGTTTGATTTTGCTCCGGCGGATATACCCTTTGTTAATAAACTGCAGATGGTCCTTACCCTACTATAATGTAATAAACGCAAGAAAAATCCGCCGTTATTTTATTTGGAAATAAGGCGGATTTCTTTTAAAGGTATTAAGCTTAGGAAAATAGATCGTTTATAAATCTGGCGAAAACGTATTGCAATATGCCTGGCGAAGCTTAGAACTTAAAGGTTGCGCCAACGGCAAATTCATCCTTGTCCGAGCCGCGGTCAGGCATAAAATTGGTGTATGTAGCATTGAGATCCACATTGCTGGCTAATTTAAAGCCGGCTCCCACCTGCAATTCGTTAAATTTATCGCCGGCAAGGAAGGACGTATAACCCTTCAGGTTGGGCGCTAATGACCCCTGCAGGCCTAATCCAAGATATGTGGCGGAATCCCGGTAATCAAAATCCCGGCTGCCAATTATGCCTCTGAGATTGCTGGTAAACTGGTACTGTCCATAGATGTCCTTCATATCACCATAGTAATCACGGTCCATTGACTGATATCCCAGCGTAAAGCGGTCGCCAAATTTGTGCTCCAGATAAAACGTATCACCACTTATGCCTACCGCCGTCTGCTCGTTCCCCAGATCATTAAGCGGAGCAGCAAAACCTGTGGCCGTGCTCATAGTAATGAAAGCACCCAAAATAAGTAAACCTTTCTTCATTGAAAAAACCTCCCTCATACGAATTGTAACAGCTCCACCATAGCTTTCTGAGTATTGGCGAAGCTTCAGGCAATTACCCGGAAAATATTTATACTTAATTCATCTTACATGGCTATTTTTAGATTTCCTTTAGAATCGGCTTAGCAATGATTGCCAATACAGAGGACACAGAGGACAGAGGGACGGAGGACAGAGGGACGGTGGTTACGTCTTATCCCACCCTCTCAATAATCCCTTTGCTAATTCCTGTTATGCGTGATATTTGCCGGATAGAAATACCTCTATTACGTAGTTTCTTTATATATGAATTCCGTTTTGTTATATCCATACCCGCAAGCTCCCAAACATCTACTCCGCAAAGTTCTTTAACTATTTGCACAGCTTCTGCATCCGTCGTTCTAAAATTATCCTCTCCGATATCTAGAACCTTAACCTGCCCTTCTGCTTTATGCAATTCTATAAATTGTTCTTTCGTTATCATCCCTAATATAAATGTAGCATCAATCAGGCTACTTTCCTCCAAATATTCTCCATAGCTGCTCCATTTATATTCTGCCGCCGTTTTATTTAAGCCCGCTTTGACCGGATTGTTGTGTATGTAAGTTAACACAGTTAATAAATAGCTATCATCATTTATTGGCTCACTCTTGAACCGATCCTGAAATAAATGACCTATTCTTTTGTATTTTTGATTAAAATAATATACGTATCTCGAACCTATTCTCTTAAATATTTGCTCCAGGCTTTCTTTGCCCTCTTTCATGAGCAAATGAATGTGATTCCCTAAAAAGCAATATCCATACAGTTCATAGCCACATATTTCTTTGCATTGCCTCATAACTTCTTTTAATCTTTGATTATCCTCTTCGTCCACCGCTATTAATTGTCTATTTATTCCCCTAATCATTATATGATATATATGACTTTCGCTTTTTGTTCGCGCATTCCTTGCCATATTTTTCACCTCAATTACATCTTAACACTTCGCCTTCGCTTTTTCAAGACATATCCACCGTCCCCTTGTCTCTTCCCCCTTGTCTCTTCCCGTCCCCTTGTCTCTTCGGTTTTTTAAGAGGAGCTTCCAAGAATGCGGTGCCGGATTCATAACTAATGAGAACCGGCAAAAGTAATCGTTATATCCACAATCTCCGGATAATTTCCGATCCGGATCGGCGGTCCCCAGGTGCCGTAGCCGCAGGATACAATAGCCTGATAGCCATTTTTTTGCACATAACCCCAATCGACTTCAAACAAACGCTCGGTCACCAGGTTATTGGGAAAAAACTGCCCATGGTGAGTATGGCCTGACAGTTGCAAGTCCACGCCGTTTTGCTGGGCCTCGGCCAGATTAAAGGGTTGATGATCCAATAACAGCACAGGCAAATTCCGGTCTACTCCGTTCATAACCTCGGCCAGGGGCAGACGGCCTTTTCCGGCCACCCGTTCCAGCATGCGGTCATCCCGGCCGACTACATAAAACTGGTCATTGACTTGCCAGTACCGGTCCCGAAGCACTCTGACGCCGGCCTGCTGCAGGTATTCAACAGCCAGCTGGCCATTGCCGCCAAGATACTCATGATTGCCCATCACGGCGTACACCCCGTATTTGGCGTGCAATTTTCCCAGTACTGCCGGCATTTTTTGCTCCACAAACCGGCTGACATCCTCATCGATGGTATCGCCGGCCAAGAACACGATATCCGGCGCCAGTGCATTGATCCGGCTTACCAGGTCCTCCAGACGTTTATTATCAACCATCACCCCCAGATGAATGTCCGATACCATAACCGCATGCAAAGCAGGCAGACCGGGCGCCGCTTTGTTGATGGTTAGATCGTAGTGATGCAGCCGGGGCTGATGGGCATTCCATACTCCATACGCCAGCAGGACCGCTACCGCAGCCAGCACCCCGAACCCCAGCAGGGCCGGCGGCTGCTGCCACACACCAGGCGCCACCGCAAATAACCGAAGCACTAACCGCACCAGGTCAATAATCAGCCAGCCGAAAAAGAGATAATACAATGCTGCCAGCCAGTAATTGCCGGTCACCGTAACCCAGTCGGTAAACAAGCCGGGAAAATAGGCCCTGCCCAGTCTGGCGGCAAAGGGCGCCAGTGCCACCAGCGCATAACAGCCCCAGTACAGGACAGCGTGCTGGTCCA
>JAEZQV010000392.1 GCA_023441125.1 Bacillota bacterium | reverse complement strand
GTGTTCTCCAAAGTGAAATAATTCTGTTGCTAAGTCGGCCTATTTCCGTAAAACATCCGGGTTTACGCAGGTATCCGGCGGTTGCCCGTTCAGCACCTTGATAATATTGCCGACGGCGATGGCGCCCATTTTCAGACGGGTTTCCATCGTAGCCGAAGCAATATGCGGTACTATGACTACATTGTCCAGTTCGCTCAGACCGGGGGCAATTACCGGCTCTTCTTCGAACACATCCAGCGCCGCTCCCCAGATTTCTTTCGCGCGCAGCGCCTTTACCAGGGCCGCTTCGTCGACAACCGGCCCCGGCTGGCATTGATGAGCACCGCCGTTTTCTTCATCATTTTGAACTCTTGTTCACCGATATAGTGATTATTTTCACCCCTCACGGAACATAGTAGGTAATGTAATCAAATCCTATTGCTGTCCTGTACTCTTCACAAAATCACTCTCATTATATTCTCTGCCGAGATTGCCAGCCCTGCTTTCCAAACGGCACAGTGATTTTCCTGGCATTTACAGTCTTAGAGCAGATAGCATTTTCACCGGACAACAAAAACACTTTCCCTGTCCCCTTGTTTTTGCTCTTTTTTTGATTGCTAAAAAATATTTCTGAATTCGAGAAGGAAAAAGCCTAGTGAGTGTCTAAGTCTACCACGAAGAAAAAATTCATGAAATCAATTTTATTCGGAGATAATCTCCATAGTTTGGCAATAAACTGGCTGTCATGATTTTGGGTTGCCCAGCCGCAACCTGCGGCCAGCCGGCAAATTTATTGAAAAAGCATAGAATATGAGTAATACGAGGTGAGCAAAATGCTTCAAGAACAACAAGAACGACCTATTCTGGCCATCACAATGGGTGATGCCGCCGGCTGCGGTCCGGAAATTATCGTGAAAGCCTTGGCCGATAAGAGCATGTATCAGCTTTGCCGTCCGCTGGTATTCGGCGATGCCAAACGCTTAGAGCGTGCCGCCAATATTCTTAACAGCCCGCTAACCATCCTGGGGCATACCAAGGTCGGTGAAGGTGCTTTTCAGCATGGCCAAATTGACGTGCTGGACTTTAAGAATGTACCGCCTGACCTGCCGTTTGGCAGCATCAGCCCCGCGGCCGGCCATGCCGCCTATCAATATATTGAAGCGGCGGTACAGGCTGCTATGGCCGGTGAGGTTGCCGCCATAGTCACAGCTCCCATCAATAAGGAGGCGCTGCATCTTGGCGGGCATGATTTTCCCGGTCACACGGAAATCCTGGGTGAACTCAGCAATTCCCGCGATTATGCCATGCTGCTGGCCAGCGAATCTCTCCGGGTAATTCATGTTACCACCCATGTATCCATGGTGCAGGCCGCCGACCTGATAAAAAAAGACCGGGTTCTCCGGATCATCCGGCTTGCTGACCGGACTCTGCGTCTACTGGGCATCGCCCAGCCCCGGATTGCCGTAGCCGGTTTCAATGCCCACGCCGGCGAAAACGGCCTGTTTGGCCGGGAAGAGGTCGATGAGATTGTGCCGGCAGTCGAAGAAGCCTGCAAGGAAGGCATGACGGTTACCGGGCCTATTTCCCCCGATACCGTCTTCTACCGGGCCGCCTGCCGCAAAGAATTTGATATCGTAGTTGTCATGTATCATGACCAGGGGCATATACCGATTAAATTGCTTGGCTTCGACAGCGGCATCAATGTAACGGTGGGTTTGCCGTTCCTCCGTTCCTCTGTTGACCACGGCACCGCCTTTGATATCGCCGGCCAGGGCATTGCCGACGACGGCAGTATGAAGGCCGCTATTGAATTTGCCGCCCAAGTGGCCCAAGGCGCCCGTTCAGCCAGGTAATATAATAAATTTCACCATTAATATTAGAAAGGAAGTATCGCCAATGTCTGAGATCAAGGTTCAACTCCCTTACGGGCAAACAGAAGTCGAAGTCACCGTGCCGTCGAAAAATCTAATCGGTGTTTATTCACCTAAGGATGTGGCGCCGGTTGCCGACCTGCCGCAGGAAATCGTCCGCTGCCTTGAGAACCCGATTGGTACCAAGCCGCTGCGCGAATTAGTACAAGGAGTGAAAAACGTGGTCATCGTCGCCGATGACAATACACGCCTGACGCCGACCGACAAAATCATTCCGGTGCTATTAAACGAAATGAATGCAGCCGGCATTAAGGATGAACAAATCACCATCATTATCGCTCTCGGCACGCACCGTTTCATGACCGCCGAAGAAATTGAACTCAAATTCGGCGCCGAGGTTGCCAAGCGGGTCAAGATTAAAAACCATGACTTCAAGAATCCTGAAGCCCTGGTAGATCTGGGGATTACCGCCAACGGCACCAAGATTCTGGTAAATAAGGAAACGTATGAGGCCGATTTCAAAATTGGCGTCGGCAGCATTGTGCCGCATCATATTCCCGGTTTCGCCGGCGGCGCCAAAATTGTGCAGCCCGGCATTTCCGGCGAAAAGACTACCGCCGAAACCCATTTATTAAGCGTAAGAGCGCCCCGCTCCTATCTGGGCATTGAAGACAACCCTGTCCGCCAGGAGCTTAATATGATTGCCGATAAAATTGGCCTGCACACCATCTTTAATACGGTACTCAACCGTCACGGCGAAGTAGTAGGCGCTTTTTTCGGCCATGTCGAGGACGCCTTCACGGAAGGAGTAAACTTAGCGCGGGAGGTATATGCCGTCAACATACCGGAAGCAGCCGACATCGTTATTTCCAGTTCGCATCCTTGCGATATCGAGTTCTGGCAGGCGCACAAAACCCTTTATCCCTCCGATCTGGCAGTTAAAGCCGGCGGCACCATTATCCTCGCCACGCCCTGTTACGAAGGCATCGCCGTTACCCATGGCGAGATGTCAGATATGACTTGCCATTCCTCAGCGGCCCTGCGCCGGCTGGTAGAAAACGGCGAAGTGCACGACGAAGTTGCGGCCGCCCTGGCCATCGCCTGGGCCCAGGTAAAAGAACGGGAAAGTGTATATTTCGTTTCGAACGGTGTAACCGATGAAGAGGTCCGCAAGCTAGGCTTTGTTCCTTTCGCTAGCATTCAGCAGGCGCTGGACGACGCTCTCGCCAAACACGGGAATAAAGCCAGAGTGACCGTGCTCACCCACGCACCGGACATGCTGCCCATCGTTCCGGATAACCGTTAATGCTGGCCTGTTAGGAAATACTATCATAACTTGGGAGGATACTCATGGACAATTCAACAGCAATGCTTGCCGTACTGGGCGTAGCCATTCTCTTCATCATCGTTCTCAGTATTAAATTTAGAATTCATGCCTTCATTTCCCTGATGGGTGCCTGTTTCCTGATTGCCTTCGCCACCGGCATGCCCTTAAGCAAAATCGGTTCGTCCATTGAAACCGGTATGGGCGGTACCTTGGGCTTTTTGGCCCCTATCCTCGCGCTGGGGGCCATCATCGGCAAGATGATGGAAATCTCCGGCGGCGCCGAGAAGCTCTCCCGCACTCTTATTAATTATATGGGTAAAAACAATGCCGCCTGGGCCATGATGATTGTTGCCTATATCTGCGGTATTCCCGTCTTCCTGCAAGTTGGTATCGTGCTCCTGACACCGATCCTGTTTTGCGTGGTGATTGAATCCAAACAGCCGTTGGTCAAAGTGGCCTTAGGCATGCTTACCGCCCTTACGGTTGTCCACTGCATCGTACCGCCCCATCCGGCTGCGATGGCCATCACCCTGGCCTTAAAAGCCGATGTCGGCAAAGTAATTTTCTACGGTTTATTGGTCGGTATCCCTGCTTCGATCATTGCCGGCCCACTCTTTGGCGGTCTTATCGCCAAAAAGAATGATTTCCAGCCACCGGAAGCGTACTGCAAACTAGAACCGACACCCGCAGAAAAATTACCGCCCTTTGGTATTACACTATTCACCATCCTGCTGCCGCTGTTGCTTATGATTGGCAAAACCATCATCGAACTGTTTGCAGATAAAAACGCGCCTTACATGCCTTTGGTAAGCTTTTTGGGCAGCCCGATTACCGCACTGTTCCTGGCTGCCATTATCTCCTATTATGTTATGGGTTATAAACGCGGTCATTCTCTGGCCGACCTGGCTAAACGGACCGAATCGGCCATGGGCCCCATGGCCACCATCATTCTGGTCATCGGCGCCGCCGGTGCTTTCAACCGCATCATTCTAGACAGCGGTATTGGCGAAGTCTTAAAGAGCGTGCTTACCGCCATCCATATCAGCCCGCTGATCATGGCCTGGTTTATTGCCATCATCATGCGCTTTGCCATCGGCAGCGCCACGGTAGCCATGATGACCTCCGCCGGCTTTATCACCCCGGTTCTCGCCGTGTATCCCGGTCTTGACCCCGCCCTGGTAGCGGTGGCAATCGGCGCCGGCGCCATTGGTTTATCCCATGTAACCGACCCCGGTTTCTGGTTTGTAAAAGAATCCATGGGTATCCCCATGAATAAAATGTTCAGTATTTATACCGCGGCCACCACAATTGCTTCGGTTGTCGGCCTCATTGCCGTTCTTATTCTGGCTCAGGTATTAGGCCAATAAAAGCGGCATCCGGCCAAAAAACATCATAACGATAAAATAAGTCTTACATGCCCGGTGGGGTATGTAAGACTTATTTATTTGCTTCATCAGTTCTTCGGCATAAAACTTGCCGCTAACCGCTGCAGGCCGGGAAAAGTATAGGCTAATAAATAAGCGTGAAAGGTTGTCCTGCTTACTGCCGAATTAAAGCTGCGAAGTTCGTTTTTGGCCGCTGCCTCATCATAGAAAACGCGGGCGCGGGTAGTACTGTGCAGATAGGGCACCGAACTGACCAAAACGTAAAGCACCTTCTCGCATTGGGTTTGGTCAACCTGCAGAGGAAGATACAAGGCACGCCGGTTTATGTTGTCAATTTGTGAGCTCGCTACGCTCCCGCCGGCCGGCTGAACCGGAACACACCCCAAAAAACGGGTTACCGCCTCTGTCGCCAGAGCTTCCTCCGCATAGAGTTCGGCATAGCTGATAACGGAATTTGTTGCGCCAAGTACAAGATATAGGTTCATATATTCCTCCTGGCTCTACTATACTTCACCAGGTAAAACTTCGCAATACTGTCCGGTATACCTACCACTAGCCCAAACGAAACAATAAGATCGCAGTTGCGGTTGAAACAGCCAGTAACGTCTGCGATCTTATTATGCCAAGCTTATTTTTAGTTTTTGTAAACTTACACAAGCGATCGGCTGCCACGGTTTGCTTGCCTGCCTGACGGCGTTAAACCCGCATTACAGCTTATTGACCTTTGCCAGTAACTCATTAATTTTCTCTAACTGGTACGTTTCCAAAGAACCTGACGGTTCCCGCACGTAAGCGCCGATAGGTACGCCTTGGGCGGCAACAGCGCCCTTAATAGCGGCTACAAAAGGCTGGGAAACATCGTATAAATTCATCAGCATGGATACCTTGCCCTGCGCGGCGGTTACGCCGCTAAAATCCTTTTGCCGGTAAGACTGTAACAGCCCGGCAAAGACAGCCGGAATTACGTTGGTTAACCCGCCGATAACCCCATCGCCGCCGGCCATCAGGTTGGGGACCAAATACTCATCAAAGCCCGAAAGAACACGGAAATCCGGGACCTTGCTTTTTACCACATGGATCAGGTTGCGGGTGTGGCTGATATTATCAACGGTATCTTTAATCGCGACAATATGCTTAAATTCCTGCGCTAATTTCAGGATAAGCTCCGGTTCCAGGTTAACGGCGGTTCGATCAGGAAAATTGTAAATCATGACCGGCATGGTAGTGCTGCGGGCAACATTGGCGTAATACCGGTAAAGAGCAGCGGTATCCAATTTGAAATAATACGGGGATATCACCACGACGCCATCCGCACCGGCCTGCTCGGCAAAATGAGTCAGCTCAATGACCTCTTCCTGTACCGTACCGCCGGTACCGATTAGGACAGGCACCCTTTTATTGACTGTTGTAACGGCAAAACGAATGAAGTCTTTTTTCTCGGCCATAGTAAGGGCAAAAAATTCACCAATGCTGCCCAAAAACAGCAGCCCGTTCATGCCATTGTCAATAAGCCGGTCGATAACCTGCTGATTTCCCGCGAAATCCAATTTGCCCAACTTGTCAAATACTGTGATCACCGGTGTAATAACGCCTCTAAACATAACTATTCTCTCCTTCTTCACCTGGTAAGACTATTTCATATAAGCTCCGGCCATAGCCAGACTTATTTTACTAATTTGTCAATTACTTTTTGTCTAAACAATTTTGCAAAAGACCTCCAGTACATTTAAATTTTCCCTAACCGCATGGAGAGTTCTTTTGCGCTCTGTGATTTGGCGATATAAACCACAAACGGCCGTCCAAAATTGCTGCATGGGCGGTAACGCCAAGCTCATCACTGAGCTTTTTGGTGCCCAAAGATATTTCCCGCGATATATCCGTGTTATTGAAACTGGAAGCGCCTAACCGAATAAGCCTGAGGCCGGATAATATACTTTACGTTCAGGATCATTATTGATATAGTCGCGTGCAATCAGATCCTGCAAAAGATAGGACAATGAACTCTTCGGGCTGTCAAGCGCCTCGCGAATAACGCCAAAGGTTGGCGGCTTTGCACAGTTTACGATAAATTCCAGGACATCAAGCACACGCATGCAGATTTTATATTAGATTTCTTATTGTCAGCCATAATACCTCCGGTAATATAGCAAATTACACTAGTGATTCATGTTTATGAACAGTGTTCAATATGCAATGGTTTTTATGCCGGTTAGCTATTTCTTATTCCTTGTTACCCCCCCTATTTCCTTCACTGAACACTTGCATCTGCATTTGTGCAGAAACATTTTTAGGTATCAATCAAAATATAGTTGGCATTGCCGGCTTATACAAACACGCATTTACTTTTTGCAAATTTTTTATACATTAAGAGGTTTTTTATATGTATAATAGAAAATATTTATGTTGTTATAACAAAAATTAAGGACTGAACTATGCCATCGCCTACTTTACCGCGGTGTGGAAAGCAGTGGTTTTAGGCCTTCTCCTGGGATCGCTTGTGCAGGTGCTTATCCCCAGGCATTGGGTGGCCCGCGCCTTTGGCGGTCGGGACTTTTCCAGCGCAGCGCTTGCCGGTGCCGCCTCCCTTCCGGGTATGATGTGTTCCTGCTGTGCCGCCCCTGTGACGGCAGGCTTGCGTGTCCGCTCGGCATCCGTGGGTTCGGCCCTGGCGTTCTTTTTAGGTAATCCGGTACTCAATCCAGCCACCATTATTTTTATGGGTTTTGTTCTCTCCTGGAAATTTGCCATGTTCCGCATTATTGCCGGCCTGATCCTGGTATTTGGCATTTCGCTGCTGGCCAACCGAATTGCCGGTGAAGAACAGGTGCCTGCTTCGCTGTTGAATATTGAAGGTGAGGAAGAAAGCGCCAGTTGGTTTAGCAGTTGGCTGAAGGCCTTAGGACGCCTGACCATGGATACAATACCCGCTTACCTGGTCGTCGTGTTTGCCCTTGGCGCCGCCCGGACCTGGCTTTTCCCGGCCGTCGGCCCGGAATGGGGCAATAACATTTTGACCGTCCTCGGCCTCGCGCTCGCCGGCACCCTCTTTGTCATTCCCACTGCTGCAGAGATCCCGGTGATTCAAACCCTGATGGCCTTTGGGCTTGGTGTCGGTCCGGCAGCCGCTCTGCTCATGACGCTACCGTCGGTAAGTCTCCCTTCCATTTTAATTCTAAAAAATGCCTTTCCGGTCAAAATACTGTTATTTGTCCTGGCAGCAGTGGCCGTTATCGGGATAATTAGCGGCATGATTGCGCCACTCATCCTGTAGCTACAGCACTACCGGCCCGTAAAGACCGCCTTTCACTGAATTAAAAGCATAGCGCAAAAAGGTACCAGTTTTTAGTCCTGGTACCTTTTTCTGATAATATCTAGCAGTTCGGCAGCCTCAGGCCCAATACAAAACCGGCCTGAGCCGCAGCAAACGCCTGAGCCTGATTGGTTCGGCTCAACATCATGGGTACACGACGCTTACTTACCCGCTTGCTTACGGCAGCCTGATACTTTGGGGAAAACGGAATATATCGCAAGGATCATAGGTCTTCTTTACAGCCTGCAACCGGCAGAGGTTCCCGTCGAAATAGGCTTGCTGATAATCGGGTATCAGGCTGTAGGGAAAGTTTATATACGAGCCCCGGGTGATTGGATACAAATACTCGAAACCGTACAGTATCCATTCCCGATGGCTGTCTGCTTCGCTTTTCTGCTCCCAGGATGAAGCAACCGCAATGATATAATCG
This sequence comes from Bacillota bacterium, assembly GCA_023441125.1. The sequence goes on along the minus strand of JAEZQV010000392.1, from coordinate 9,872 downwards.
GCCTGCCGGTAAGGGAAAGCCGTCGCTGCCGCCGCTGTGTCCCGGACGGCTCCGCCCAGTGAATATACCCGTATCGACGAATCGGGAGAGGAAGGCGCCTTATCGATCACATCAATTAGTCCCGCTAATTCCTGCTGCGAAAAATGCCGGTGAACAAAGCGTCCTGTTGCCTGGAACGCTTCCCGCGGCGGGTAGATGGCCCCAATAAGCTTAATGGCGTCAATAAAGGGAACATAGCGGATGGTTTCCAGGGTTAAGCCCGGTATATTTAAGAGCGGCTGCAACACTTGCCTTGCCGCTTCGCTGGTTCCGTAAAAAAATGCATTCACCCAGGCGCCAAATTTATAGATGCCGCCAAATAGGCTTAGCCGGCGATCCAGCTGCGGCAGCCAGTCCTGCCAGGTCTCAAGAAACCGGTACCGGGCCGCTAAGTTATCATCCCACCTAAGCTGAATTACTGTTATATTATTGACTCTTGGCACGCGGAATTTGTAATCGGTCACAACACCGAAATTGCCGCCCCCTGCACCGCGTAAAGCCCAGAACAACTCTGCGTTGCAAACGCAATCCGCAGTCAGCTGCCGGCCTTCATAGTCGATCATTCTCGCCTGTAAAAGACTGTCGGCCGTCAACCCTAAATAACGGGTGGACAGGCCGATGCCCCCGCCCAGAACCAGCCCGGATATTCCGACGGTAGGACATGTTCCGCCCGGAAAAGCATAGCCCGCTTGGTATAACTCCTCATAAAGCGTCAGCAATCTCGTCCCCGCCTGTACCGTTACCGTGTCTTCACATTCATTTATTCTTACTCCATTCAGAGGCGAAGTGTCAATAACCAATTTGCCGTTGCCGGTTGAGTAGCCCTCATAGTCATGGCCGCCGGACCGGACTCTGAGTTCTAGGCCCTGTTCTCTGGACCATACTGTCGCATTTTTTATATCGTCGGCCTCAAAACAATACACAATCACGGCAGGATACTTTTGTATCGCTATATTGTACTCCTGTCTGGCTCGCTCATAGCCGGGATCTCCCGGTACCACAACTTTCCCGGTCAGCCCTTCATAATTCAAGTTATTCACCCACCTAATTTCTTTTTATGTATAATATGTTAATTCGGTGTTGGACGCTACGCACAACTTGCCAAGTGAGTATTATAAGCGCTAACCTCTTTAAAAATGGTCAAAACAGTTCCCTGTCCCCTTGTTTCCGGCCTGAAAACCTTTGCGGCAAATACCGGCACGCCGCCCGGGTGACCTGCCGTAGTAAGTCCGGCAGACAGCCGTTAAAATACAAAGGTCTCAAGCCTTGTTAGACAAAGATTGAGACCTTTTCCAGCACTTTTATTATTATTTGGCCAGCAATATTTCCACGACTTCCTTGAGCGTGCCTCGCTCACCGACATTCCCCGGAAAAACTATATAGGGTATATGGGGAAACTTACTTTCGGCGCCTGTCTGCCAGACAGGGATACCCGGCCGTATCTGCCCCAGCACCTGGGCCTGCTTGATCTGCAAGGCCCGGGTGGCAATATCGCTGGATGTAATCCCGCCCTTGGCAACCACAAAAGCCGGTGTTACCTTCAGCCTGCTCACCAGCGCCTGTACAGCCGCCGAGATTTTAACCGAGCGCGCCAGCGCCTCTTCCCTGGAATCATTAACAAGGGTTAATAATTTTCTTTTGGTATAAACAACGACGGTATCCCCCCGCGCCAGCAGCTCTTCCTCCTGCCGCACGACCGCGGCAATCTCTTCGGCAAAACGCTCTTCATCCAGGACCAGATCGGAATTAAACTCAATAAACTGTAGGCCGGCAAGCGTTTTTAGCTGTTCTACCTGGCCTGTCGTCTTTTGGGTATGAGAACCGACTACCACGAGCCCGCCGATGCCGTCAAAGTTTGTTATCATGTCTTCCCTGGTCAGCAGCGGCTTATCGGCAATCGCTCCCAGTTCTTTTACAAAGCCGGCCGCAGTGCGGAATAAGAAGTGTTTGCCCTGGGCAATGGCCCGGTAAAGCGCGATACAAAATACTTGTACATCACAGGCATCGATCGCATTGACGACTACTTTGCCGAAACCGGTCACGCCCATAAGCTTGTCAACAATGGCCTCCAGCTTAAGCGCCCGCAGCTCCGGCAGGGAAATGGTCACCACCCTTTCCTTTTGGTAAGCGCCTTGTGACTTTTCTTCAATATAAGCGGTCAAATCGGACGACTGGTAGCCAAAGGTTTTGTCCTGGGCAAACTCGGTTTCCCCGGCCGGCACGAGAACGTCGCCATACTGCACGTAATGGATATTATCGATAGTAAAACGGCCGCCGGCCTTAAAATAGGGACAGAGGATTTCGCCGTCAACGCTTTGTCCGAGATAGCGTGCCCAATCTTCTGCCAGGATTATGGTTTCCAGAGGATAATGACCCCGGAGCGTGGAATCGCTGCGGCTGACAATCAGATAATCCCGCTGCTGCTCGCCGGCAACCCGCGCCAGCATTGCACCGATTTCCCGGTGAACCTGCCCTGACTGTTCGGCGGTTAAGCCGCGCGAATTGGTCAGCAGGTAAAACATTTTGTTGTCTTCCCGAAAGCCGCGGCTAATGCTTTCGTATGACCAGTCTGTGTATACCGAAATGTCATGCACGGTCTGCGTACCGGTCGGGTCATCATCCAGCACAATGATTTTGTGCGGATCATTCCTGACAGCCTGCGCCAGCAGCTCCCTAACATAGTTCCCGTCCACCGCCGGGTAGGTCTTTAATATAGCAGCACTACGCTTAGGTAATGGTTTCATGTCTTCAACACCCTATTTATCTACTCCGAATATTAAAATGTTGCCTGGCCCCGGCCGGACTCATGGGGGCTTTATCCATGGCCGCAAGCAGCCGTACCGTTTTTTCCACCAGCGGGACATTGCTATCGACTACCGTTGCGGCATCCAGATAATTGCTGTCTTCAAAACCAATACGCACAGTAATGGCCCCCATACCTAATGCGGCGGCAATAATGGAAAAATCACGGCGGTTGGCATGAGTAATACCCCAGAGAGTCCCCGGCGGAATCATCTGAATCATCGCGGCCAGGGCCTGCGGCGTGGCGGGAGCCTCGCCCCTGTGACCCAGGACAATGCTGAACAGCACCGGCTCACAAAATTCATATTGGTCCATGAATTCCTTCATGGCATGGATATGGCCGATTTCAAAGACTTCCACTTCCGGCGTCTTCTTCATTTTTAACAACTCACGGACGCAGTACTCCACATCATCCAGAGGATTGCAATAAACGGCCTTTCCCAGGTTGGTGGAACCCACATTCAGGGAGCAGGCCTCAACAAGCTCCGAATACAGAGGAACACACCGCTCCTGTATGGAAAGACCGGAAACGCCGCCTGTCGACACTTCAATAATAATGTCGGAGTCCTGGCGGATCAGCCGCAGCGTTTCTTCCAGCAGACCCATATCCGGCGTCAGCTGGCCTGCGGCATCCCGGACATGCAGATGCACCAAAGCGGCGCCTGCCTGCCAGCAACGCACAACATCGGCCGCAATATCAGCAGGAACTATATTTTTATCTGTACTTGCTACCGGAGCAACAGAAATCATTACTTTGTCCATTTTTTCCCCTCCTCTGACAAAACCCGGACAAAAGAGCCGTACGCTCAGCGCCGGCTAAAAAAAGCTATATACTTTTTCACAACCTCTTTTACATACCCTGTCTGGCGTAAGGATAACTCGGAAAAATGCGGCTTGTCAGCCGCCAGCAGCACCGCCGTCTTTTCGACGGCATACACCGAAATTTCCGTGTTGACATTAATCTTGGCAATGCCCCGGGCTATGCAGCCTAAAATATCCTTTTCCGCCAACCCCGAGCCGCCGTGGAGGACAAGCGGCACCGCTACGCGGTCCTTAATCTGGGCCAGTATATCCAGACGGATATCCGGTTCTTCTTTATAAAGGCCATGCACGGTGCCAATCGAAACCGCCAGGGCATCGACACCCGTTGCGGCCACAAACTGCTCTGCCAAAGCGGGTTGCGTGTATATCTGCCTATCGGCCGTCGAACCTTCGTGGGAACGGTCGCCGGCAGCCAGACAGCCCAGCTCGGCTTCTACCGACACACCACAGGCATGCGCCATTTGGCAGACTAATTTGGTATTCTGTACATTCTCGGCAAAGGGCAGCGCCGAGCCATCATACATAACCGAGCCAAAACCGGCGCGAATGGCCCGGAACACGGTATCCAGCTCGCTGCAATGATCGAGATGCAGGCAAAGCAGTGCTTCGCTGTCCCCGCCCAGACTTTTGGCCAGGGCATAGGCCGCCTCCAAAGGCATATTCTGCAGGTATTTGCCGCCCAAAGCCAGGATAACCGGCATGTTGGTCTCGGCTCCGGCCGCAATGATCCCGCGAAAGGTTTCATAATTATAGCCGTTAAAGGAGCCTACGGCATAGTGATTACTATAAGCTATCCTGAGCATATCCTCAAAATTTACCAGCACACTTGATTCCCCTTAGTTGGTTTTGTGTAAGACCGGTTTCCGCCACCTGCTTACTCTTTTACTTTTTCCCAATATTGATAATGATTTTCCACCACTTCATTGATCTTCGTCCGGTCTTTTTCCTTTAATACCCGCAACATTTCCCGGTGCATAAGCAAAAACTGCTCTGTCGCTTTGTCGTTCAGGAAGTTTTCTATGGCTTTCAGCCTGGATTTCTTGGTAATCTGATCAACATAGGCGCAAATTCCTTCCAAAAGCGCATTTTGCGTAATAGCGGCAAGCACCCGGTGAAAAGCGGTATCGGCTTCAAAGATCGCGTTGGCGTCCGCAGTGACTGCAGACATTTTTTGTTCGAGTTCCTGCATGACCCGCTCTGCTTTATGCAGGGAGTCCAAATCCAGCTTATCGATCGCCAGCTGAAGAATCCCGACGTCGATTACTTTTCGCAATTCGATAATTTGATTGGCAGAATCTTTTTGCAGGATGATCCCGTACAAAACAGGGTAGAGCATTTTGCTGTCAAAACCTTGTTTTACAAAAGTCCCTTCAGCCCGTTTGATGGTCAGGACACCATATGCTTCTAAGATTTTAATTGCTTCGCGTACAGAATTTCTGCCGACCCCCATGGACGCACAGAGCTCGTTTTCCGTCGGGATCTTATCACCCGGTTTCAGTTCTCCGTTAATAATAGCATTTGTAACATTATCGACAATCTGTTCGACAACAGATTTCCCGCCTATTTCCTTTAAAAAAGATTCTGTTACCATTTTGGACCCCCTGATGATAGTTGTGTTTCCAGTATAACATCATACGTTGGTCCAAAACAATCATAAGACACCATGTGATAAATACCGTCAGAAAAAATCAGCCACGGCTGCGGCCACTTTAGCGGCTACTTCGCCGTCTTCTTTTAACCCGCCAATCCCGACTGCCCCGATAAGCTGCTGCCTGTCGTTATAGACCGGTACACCGCCCGGCATCCCCACAAACTTATCATCCGCAAAGTAGGCAACATTAAGATTTTCCTGCTGCAGCCGCCGTAAAAAATCAGCCGTAGGGACTCCCATCCGGGCAGCGGTATAGGCTTTATTGGGCGTCAGATTGATGGTCAGCAATTTGGCGCCGTCCAGTTTATTAAATAAAATCAAAAAGCCGTCTTTATCGCAAATTGCTACACTAAACGGTTTCATACCATACTCGCGGGTCACAAGCTCTTCTGCATAATGTCCCAGCTTTTTCGCCAGCGTAAGAGTAATATTATTCAATATCGTCACCTCCTAATGACCCCGCTCCTTTAGCGGGCAGATTTTACGATGGCAGCGTGCGTTGTTCATTTGCAGAAGCCATTTCTTTCTTTTCTTCCTGATCACGCCAGTAGCTGGCCAGCATGGGACCGGTAAGATTATGCACCAAATTAAATATGGCGGCAGGTATGAATGCCAATGGTGCAAGATGCGCCAGCGCCAGCGCCATGGCCAGTCCGCCATTTTCCATACCGATTTCAAAACTAAGCGCCTTGGCTTTGTAGTGCGGCATGCCGACACCGCGCGCCGCCCAATACCCGGTTGTAAGACCAAGTGTATTATGCAAAACTACGGCGAAAACAGCAATTATCGCAACATTGGCCAGCGAGCCGGCGCTGAGAGCAAAGCCCGAACTTGTCGTAACAAATATAGCAATAACGGAAACAATGGGGATAACCGGCATAAGCTTATCGACAAAGTCCGATGCCAGACCGCGTATCGCTGCCCCTAGACATACCGGTACCAGCACAATTTTGAGGATATCCAGCAAAATGGCGCCGGCGTCAACCGGAACGATCGAGCCAACCAAAAAGGCAAACATAAAGGGCGTAATAAAGGGCGCAATTATGGTATTGATGGAAGAAACAGTAATCGACAGCGCCGTGTCGCCCTTGGCCAGAAAGGTCATAACATTGCTGGCTACGCCACTGGGGCAGCAGCCCACAAGGATCAGGCCGGCGGCCAAGACCGGCGGTAAGCCAAGGAGCTTGGTCAACAGAAAAGCGATAAAGGGCATGATCATATAGCGCAGAACGATACCCCAGAATACATCTTTAGGGCGTGAGAAAACCAGTTTAAAGTCGCCTATTGATACAGTAAGGCCCATACTCAGCATTACCGCCATAATACAATAAGGAACATATTTGGATAACGGTTTAAATGGTGCCGGATTATAATAAGCGGCAATAACCCCCAGAATAATCCACACAGAAAAATATTTCGTAATAAATTTTACGATATTTCCCAATTTTTCTAACATTTTCGTCGCTCCTTCAGTTTTATAAACCCCTTAGCGTATTATAACAAACCTTTGTTCACCAGCGCCTCTTTCAGTGCCGCCGCACCGAATCTCGGGCTGGACAGCACCGGTTTGCCGCACTTTTGCTGGATATATTCTTCACAGTAGGCCATGGAACCTTGGGCAAACAAAATTACATCGACCTTGTCGCTGACTGCGGTCGCATACTTGGTCATCAGTCCTTTGAACTGTTCCTGATCAAGTCCAAAAGCACCGTCAACCAAAACGTCAACCAATTCTACCCGTTTGTTCATTTCCCGTGCAACCCGCAGGATGGTGTTTTTCGTTGGCGCCAGCGTTGTCGGCAGGGTAGCCATCACGCCGATACGTGTCCCTTGACGCACCGCCTCACGGCACATCTCTTCGTCGATACGGACGATGGGAATACCGGTATACCGGCCAATAGCCTGCGCGGCATCGGCAACCTCGCCTACCGATGAACAGATATTGAGAATAGCGTCAGCCCCTTCGCCCACCGCTTTCATATACATGCCGACGAGTCTGGCCGCCGGCGGCGCCGTAACATAGCCTGCCTCCCGTACTTCGGCCAGAATCGACGGGTCCTGATTGCTGATGACCTCCGTACCCTGCGGCAGTAATTGCCGAACCTCTTTTTCCACCAGCTCAATTAATTCCGGGGTAGTGCTGGTATACACCAGAGCTACTTTCATAGTAAATCCTCCTCTTTTCACGTTATATAGTATGTATAACGTGCTACATCCTATGTTTGATCTAGTCACATTATCCCATGTTTCAAATTAAATGTAAATAGTAATTTTTCAGATTTTTTATCAAAACAGCGAAGAAACAGCCTCAGCCTTTGACGCTGTTAGCGACAAGGGCTGAGGCTGTTTGCTCCCTATTGTTGTTTAACCAAAAAACCGCAGGCAGCCCGGGACAAGCAACGGTGCTATTGCGATGGTTGCCAATCCCATGAACACCATGGCAATACTGGCAACCGCCCCTTCCAGCGCTCCCCGTTCATAGGCCTTTGCCAAGCCGGTGCCATGCGCGGATATGCCGAACATCATTCCTTGCGTAATCGGACGCTTAACCCATTTTAACAACAGGGAAGTCAGTACGGCTCCGGTCAGACCGGTAATGATAACAAACACGGCAGTTAGCGTCGGATTGCCGCCTAGCATCCGGGAAACGTTAATGGCTAACGGCGTTGTGACCGACCGTGGAGCCAGGCTGGCGGCCAGCTGTGAATTTACGCCCAGTTGCTCGGCGATGGCCACAGATGTCACAATGGCAACCATGGCGGCACCGATTACACTGATTATTATTTCCGTTACATAAGTCCGGATGAGGCGCCTGTATTTATAGATCGGAACGGCCATTGCCACCGTGGCCGGCTCCAGCATATAGCTCAAAAAGTGCCCGCCGGTGTAATAGGAAGAGTAAGATACGGAAGCAGTTCCTAACACCGTAATTATCACTGCCGGGCAGACTACCAGCGGCGATAAAATTAAGTAATTCGTCCAGCGATAAAGCCGTTTGGCGCCTGCGTACACAGCAACAGTCAGCCACAGGCTGAATACTATCAGCATAACCGGTCCCCCTTACTGCGCCGGCGGCTCACCACTTCTGCCGCCAGAATGACGAAAGCCAGGACGGCCACGGTACTGGACACAATTGTGAACAGTAAACTAAGTAAAACAGGGTTGCTAAATGAATTCTTATATTCAATTATGCCAACAGACGAAGGAATAAAGAACAGCAACAACTCAGCAAGCAAGAAGCTGACGCCCGCTTCTATCCACTTCAGGTCAATTACTTTACAGGCCAGCAATAAAAGCAGAAAGGCCATACCAATAATACTGCCGGGAATACCGATATTTAAACTTCGGGATATAGTTGCGCCCAACCAGTTAATACCGCATAGCAGCATGACTTGCCAGGACAATCGCAAGTATTTCATTTTCTCCACCTCTTATGTGTTATAGTTTACAGTGGATTGAAAAAAGAATGAAATACTTATAACGTATGTAAGGTATACATGCAAGCTATAAAAGCATCGAAGCACGACTCATTGCCCGTTTGTTTTGGTATGTACCTTAGCAAAGACTACCTTCTATCATTAATCCATGCAAGTGCCTTGTCCGCAGTGAACGCTGCGATGCCCTGTTTGAATACCATGTCTGCCTTGCTAAAACTGGCATGCAGCGGTTCTTGCAGCAGATACGGTATGGCAATACAATGCATAGCCGCATTTTTTGCCGCTTCTACGCCATAGTGCGAGTCTTCCACCACCAGGCAGTTCCCGGCAGCGATTCCCAGCCGTCTGGCTGCTTCCAGAAAAATATCAGGCGCCGGTTTCCCTTTGGCCACCTGCTCGGCAGACAGCACGATATCAAAATAGTGCCGGGTGTTGGTTACCGACAAAACCATCTCGATAACCGTGGGGGAGGAACCCGAGGCAACGGCGACCGGGTAGCCATTTTGTTTTAGATTTTCCAGGAATCTCAGCATTTCGGGAAAGACGACGGTGTTGGCTTGAGCGATCTCAATATAGTAGCTGTTCTTTTTCAGCATTAAATTATCAATAGTTTCGGCAATAGGATAGTTTCTTTTGATATCCTCCATCATCTCGCGCGAGCCAAAGCCGACATATTTGGTTTTCAATTCCTCGTCCAAGTTATAAATGCCGTACTCGGCCAGCAGTCTCCGGTCCGACGCAAAGTAGTTGGGCTCACTGTCTACCAAAGTTCCGTCCAAGTCAAAAATCACGGCTTCAATTTTAATTTTATTGATATTCATTTTAGTGCTCTCCCTTCTCGGTCATCTTATTGGCCGCTGCTAGCGGTCTTTCAGGGCCTTTCATCCCCATAGCCTGGCGAAAGTTCCCGCCTGTTAAGGATAGGAAATTAAGTTTTTTCACGGTGTATGCCGGGTGGAAAACATACCGGCCCATAGCTAAAGAGTGCAATTACTATAAAAAAATGTCTCCCCCGGTATTCCGCCAGGACTGAGACATTTCTCATTATCGCTATTTCGTTTTCAGGGTGTGACCGTAACCATTGATAACAACACTAAGCTCACCGGTGTGCGGATTAAACA
>JAEZQV010000354.1 GCA_023441125.1 Bacillota bacterium | reverse complement strand
GCTCTACACTGCGTTGCAATTGGTCTGACGGTTCTGGTTGCGCCGGCTTTGGCGTGACAGCAGGCGGAAGCGTTGCTTCCGGTTTGGGCTGGGGTGTGTGGATGCTGCCGCAGGCAGTACATAGCAGTACAAGGATGACTGTTAGTAATAATTTGAGCATGCACGCTCACCTCATTTTAGTATGATATCTATCTTGCGAAGTTATCCTGCAATTTATTTTGGGTAAAAATAAAGCTGGTAAGGAGTTGATTGTATGTTTGCCAATATCCTCGCAGTAGCGGTCGGCGGCAGTATTGGGGCGGTAACCAGATATGTCGTTTCGTTGTGGACGGCCGGTAGATTCGGCACAGATTTCCCGTATGGAACTTTGCTGGTTAATGTTGCCGGCTGTTTTATTATCGGGTTCTTTATGACCTTGGTGACTGAGAGATTTATCGTCAACCCCTTGTGGCGATTATTTGTTACCACCGGGTTTCTGGGCGGGCTGACCACTTTTTCATCTTATAGTTACGAGACGTTCAAATTGCTTGAGGAAACCGGACTGACAGCGGCCTTATATAATATTCTGGCTAATCTGTTTACCGGCTTTTTGGCAACCTGGCTGGGTATACAAGCGGTTAGGAGTTTATTTGGTATCTAGACTAGCTCTTGCTGCATATCCTGTAGAAGTATAGGGTGCAGGAGGGAGAGCTATGGGAATAGAGCTTACAGTACTGCATTATGTGTATATAGTCTTTATTCTAATCATTTTAGGTGTAATGCTGCTGCGACGGGATACATCGCTGGTCTGTATTGTCGGTATCTTTGTTATCGGCTTGCTGGTTAAAGGCTCCGTATATCTGGCGGTCAGCAGTATTTTTAACAGCTTTATTTATGCGATTACAGAGTTATTGGGGACGATATTGATCATTTCACTCATTGTGGCCATGAGCCGGGTACTGGTAGCGACCGGCATCAACGAAGCCATGGTCGCACCGGTAACCAAGCTTATTTGTACGCCCTTCCAGGCCTACTGGGTAACCGGACTGCTCATGCTGGTAATGTCCTGGTTTTTCTGGCCGTCGCCAGCGGTAGCCCTCATTGGGGCAGTGCTTTTACCAGTGGCCGTAAGAACGGGTTTGCCGGCAATCGGCGTGGCGATGGCTATGAATTTGTTTGGCCACGGCATTGCCCTGTCCGGGGATTTTGTCATTCAGGGCGCCCCTAAGCTGACAGCCGCTGCGGCCGGTATCCCTGTACAAGAGGTTGTAAGCGCCAGTGTGCCGCTGGTCTTTGTGATGGGACTGACGGCAACCTGTACAGCATACTGGTTGCTGCAGCGGGAATTAAACGGGGCAGGCCGGCGAGCGGATGAGCACCCGGAACTACTGCAAAGTAAATATACGGCAAACCACCGGGAAGATGCCATTTTGCCGGAAGTGCCGTTAGCTGACTCGGTAAAAAATATATTGGCAGTCCTGGTGCCCGCTTTGTTCTTGCTGGATGTGGGGATTATGTACGCCGCCGGGCTCCAGGGCGGAGACGCCACTGCGCTCGTAGGCGGAACGGCTGTTTTTATTTTGGCACTGATTGCGTTATTAGCCCATAAGCACCAAGGGTTAGAGAAGATTACCGCATATCTTATTGATGGCTTTCAATTTGGCTTTGCTGTTTTTGGTCCTGTTATTCCCATTGCCGCTTTCTTTTATTTAGGTGATGCAGGCATTAGCCAGATCATGGGCCAAGTGCTGCCGGCCGGGTCACAGGGGTTGGTCAACGACATAGGGATGGCCATTGCCCGGGTAGTGCCGCTCAACCCCGGTGTAGGTGCCGTTACCGTTACCTTGGTCGGCGCCATAACCGGCCTGGATGGATCCGGCTTTTCGGGGATATCGCTAGCCGGTTCGATCGCTCATCTATTTGCTGCTGCCATTGGCGCGGGGATAGCAACCCTGACTGCGTTGGGACAGATTGCGGCTATCTGGGTTGGCGGCGGGACGCTGATACCGTGGGCGCTTATTCCGGCGGCGGCAATTTGCGGTGTGAGTCCGTTTGAGCTTGCCAGACGTAATTTTTTACCGGTGGTATTCGGTTTGTTGGTTACCACACTTGTCGCCATGTATCTTATTTAGAAAGCTGGTTACAATATCAGGTACTCTGCGAACCTTGACATATTGTTAAGTTTTCGCATATTTTTTGTGAAGCCGGCAGGCAATTGATATTATGCGCCGAAATATATAGCAAATTCATGCACAGATTTTGCGGGAAGGCAGGGGTAGTGTGAAGAAGATCGCGGTAATTACCAGTGGCGGTGACTGCCCGGGAATGAATGCAGCCATACGGGCAACCGTGCGTGTGGCCTTAGCACATGATGTTGAAATTTGGGGGATTAGAAATGGCTATGCCGGCATGATTGCCGGTGATATGACCGTACTGGATTCTCGTTCCGTCGGCGATATTATTCAGAAGGGCGGAACATTCTTAGGCACTGCCCGCAGTGAAGAGTTTAAAACACTGCCTGGCAGGCAGCAGGCGGTAGCCAATTTAGCCCAACACGGTATTGAAGGTTTAGTGGTTATCGGCGGCGAAGGTTCGCTGACAGGTGCCAAGTATCTTAGTGAATTAGGCATTACATTCGTCGGTCTGCCGGGTACCATTGACAATGATATCTGGGGAACTGACTTTACCATTGGTTTTGATACTGCAGTAAATACTGCGCTGGACGCTATTAATAAACTGCGGGATACCGCCTCGGCCCATGGCCGGGTTATGCTGGTGGAGGTGATGGGCCGGGATTGCGGCTGGATTGCGCTTACTGCCGGCTTGGCCGGCGGCGCGGAAATCATTCTGATTCCGGAAGAACCCTTTAATCAGGAAGACATTTGCCGGCAGCTCCTGGTATCGCGGGCCAAAGGCAAACAATACAGTATTGTTGTGGTTGCTGAGGGGGCAGGCAGTGCCATGAGCCTGGGACAGTATATCCGGACCAAAGCCGGTTTGGAGACCAGGGTATCTGTACTTGGTCATATCCAGCGAGGCGGCGCCCCGACGGTAGCCGACCGGATTTTGGCCAGCCGGCTGGCGGAAACGGCGGTTAGAGCACTTATTGAAGGAAAAAGCAATATCATGATTGGCTACCGTAATAATCAGTGTGTCGAAGTGCCGATTGCCGATGCTATCGGCAAAAAGAAAGAGATTGATCCGGAATTATATCGTTTGGCCGGAGTACTATCTCAATAAAATGAAAATCCCGCATTATTTCCCAGGAAATAATGCGGGATTTTGTCTAATTGCGGAGTCCACAAAATAATAATGTACACCGCTAAAAGAATATTACCCCAAAGGTGCAGCAGAAAGTATACTGCAGTTTATTTGTCCTTGCAACTTCGCCATAAAATAGTATATATTTGTAAAAGCAGGCGTAGTAAGTTCCTGTCACTCAGTAGGGGAGAGTGAATTGATAATTATGGCGCTATGGTTTGGCAATAGTAAAGCAATTGACAAGTTAAGTAAAATGACATCCCGCTATTTGGCCGGAGATATGTCGGTGACGATTGTGCCGGGAGATTATCCGGCCGAAATCAGGCCACTGGCGGAGAATATTGCCGCTTTGGCGGACATGCTCAGGACTTTTGCGCGGGAAACGCAGGTTTCGTCGAGTCAGGTGGCTGCAGCAGTCAACCAAGTGAATGAGGTTATTGAACAGGCCGCCGGTTTGGCGGAAAAAGCGCGGCGGGAAGCGGGCAGTGCCGATCAGCTTTCCCAGGATATTGCGGCGGCTACTAAACACGCCGCTGCGCAAATTGATGAGAGTATGACCGCAGCACAAACCATAACAACGGTAGCAGGCAATATTTATGAGGACAGTATTACTTCCAAGCATGCGGCCGAGCAAGGCTGCCAGGCGGCTGCCAAAGTAACGGCGGCTATGGGGGCTATCCGGGAGGCCGCGGCGGAAGTAGGTGCGAGGATTAGTGCACTGACACAAATGGCCCGGGATATTGACAGTTTTCTGGCCACAATTCAGGGAATTTCCGCACAGACGAATCTTCTGGCATTAAATGCCAGTATTGAAGCCGCCCGGGCTGGGGAACACGGACGAGGCTTTGCCGTGGTGGCGCAGGAAATTCAAAAGTTATCCGATGCCAGTGCCATCGCCGCCAATTCAGCCAATAAGCTGCTGGCCGAAATTGACGGCGGTGTATTAGCAGCGGCTACGGCTTCCGAAGCCGGTGCCATAGCTGTAGAGGCTGGCACCAAAGAGATGCAGGCAGCAGATGCCAGTTTGCAGGCAATTTTAGTTGCCAGCTCCCAAGTGGAGGCTAAAGTAGCGGAAGCCAGCGCGGCCAGGCAGAATCAGCTGGCCGCTACGCAAAAGACAGCCGATTTCCTGGGGCAGATTGCCAGTATGACGGCCGAAGCGGCAGAACGGATGACGGCAGTAACTTCATCCATTACGCAGCAGGACAAGCATTTAGGCGATACACGGCAAATGGGCGATGTGCTGGCTAAAGTCGCCGATAATCTTGTGGCTACTACCGGCAAAATCACACTAATTGACATAAATAGCAATCAGCAGGCTGAATTGAATAAGAAAGTTGCGCACTTGCGCAATATTTTGGAACAAACAGTCAAGGATGAGCGGATTGTTACCATGAAGGCCGACGGGCATAAAGACATTTTAAGCGGCCTCTTAGCCCGGAATTCTGAGCTGGAGGCCGCCTGGACCAATCTGCCGGACGGACAGTTTGTGGTTTCGCTGCCACCGGCCGGGATTGCCAATGCTCAGACCCGGGATTGGTTTAAACAGGCCAAAGCCGGACGATTTTACGTATCCGAGGTGTATGTTTCCGCCATATCGCATCAGCCATGTCTGACAATTTCCCTGCCAATTGTGAACGGTACCGGCACTCTTAGCGGTGTGCTGGGAGTCGATTTGCGATTATAATTACATAACAAGTACAAGCAGCATTTTGAAATTTTCTACGGCATCCAGGGCATGCGGCACTTCGGCCGGCATAACGACAACCTGACCGGTAGTTGCTGTGATTGTTTCAGCACCAACGGTAATTTCCGCCTTGCCGTCCAGAATATAAACCATAGCATCGCCAGGAGCCGAGTGACTGCTGATGGCTTCGCCTTTGGCAAAGGCAAACAGGGTCATGCTGAGGGTTTTATTCTGAGACAGGGTCAGGCTAACCACTTTACCGGGCTGATAGTCCACCAGATTGACCATTTCCAGCGCTTTGGCGAACTCAATATTTTTTATGAATTGCTTTTCCATGGATAAAAACCTCCTTATATTTTACTGTATAGGGTATCTTTGACTTAAGTTTAGCAAAAGATCAGGCTATAGGCTGTGACAAAAGTCACGCTGAGAGAAAAACAGGCCGTAATCCGGCCTGTTTTTCTTTGGGATTTTTAACCCTAGCCATTCTTTAGCGCACGTCGTCGTTTAAGTCTAAAGCCCCATCTTCGTTAACTCTGGCATTCAGGCTGACCTTTTCTTCATGGCCCCATAACATCCTGGCCACCAGGCTGTTGGTGGCGTGCTTGTTACCGGCTTTGAGACCGTCTTCCCGGAGGTTGTCCTGGGTGGTATTCAGGCCGCTTTCGTGATACACCGTACCGGCATTATCAATATCGGTTCCTTCCTGGTAATTCTCATTTTGTGATGCTGAGGCTTCCGGTGCCTTATTTACTGCCGAAGTTTGCTGGGATTCACTCATCGTAATACCTCCTAAATGAATCTGGTATGCTTGTCGTTAGCGTATCCGTTGACACCATGCGACATACATTTTTCTTGAGCAGCCGGTGACAATTGTTATTCCGTACGCATATCTATAAGCATGCGAATCAACATGAGGCATCGTTGCCTGTGCACTGCGTCAGTTTGCTGGCCTGGAGCTCACAGGCGATATCTTTTTGTGGGAGTGATCAATAATGTGCGGGATTACCGGGTGGATTGACTGGGAACAGAATTTAACAGAACAGAGTCATATTTTATCGGCGATGGTTGAGACGTTGGCTGCGCGGGGACCGGATGCACAGGGCGCCTATATCACAACACATGCAGCATTAGGGCACCGCCGCCTTAGTGTTATTGACCCTGTGGGGGGCGCACAGCCCATGATCCGGTTCCGGGGCAGTCAAAAGTTCGTAATCACATATAACGGCGAGCTGTACAACACCCCTGAGATCAGGCAGGACCTGGAAGACAGAGGACACCGCTTCACTACGCATTGCGACACTGAGGTGCTGCTGGTGGCGTATATCGAATGGGGACCGGAGTGTGTACAGCATTTTAACGGCATATATGCCTTTGGCATTTGGAATGAAACAGAACAAAGCCTGTTTTTGGCGCGGGACCGCATTGGGGTAAAACCCTTGTTTTATGCCGAACGCGGCAGCAGCTTTATTTTTGGTTCGGAGCTTAAAGCGCTCCTGGCCAATCCGCTGATCAGCCCGGAACTGGATGAGGAAGGGCTGGCAGAGGTCTTTATGCTCGGTCCGGCCAGAACCCCCGGTCATGGTGTATTTCGCGGGGTTAACGAATTGAAACCGGGTCACAGTATGATGTATAACCGGCAGGGCAAGGTTATTAAACAGTACTGGACGCTGGCATCAGATCAGCATACGGATGACTTTGCCGCCACCGCGGCTAAAGTGCGTGAACTCCTGATTGATACGGCCAAACGGCAATTGGTTTCCGATGTGCCCATCTGCACCCTGCTGTCAGGCGGACTGGATTCCAGTGCCCTGACTGCGCTGGCGGCCATGTCTTATAAAGAGGCGGGTTTAGGCAATTTGCACACCTATTCGGTTGATTATGTCGATAATGACTTATACTTTAAGGCCAGCAGCTTTCAGCCCAATTCGGATGCTCCCTGGGTTGCCAGGGTTGCCGAATATTTCGGCACCTGCCACCATACTATCTTATTGGATACCCCCGAACTGGCAGGAAGCCTGCAACCGGCGGCTTTAGCCCGGGATTTGCCGGGCATGGCTGATATCGATACTTCTTTATACTTATTTTGCCGGGAGATAAAGAAAGGAGCCACCGTGGCGCTGTCAGGCGAATGCGCCGACGAGGTTTTCGGTGGCTATCCCTGGTTCCAGCGGGAAGAAATGATAAATGCCACTACCTTCCCCTGGTCGCCCAGGCCGGATATCCGCATCCCCTGGCTAAAGCCGGCCATCCGGCAAAGAATTAATCCGTCGGACTATGTGGCCCAGCGGTACAGTGAGGCCTTGGCCGAGGTTCCCGCCCTGCCGGGGGAAGAAGCGCTGGCAGCCAGGATGCGTCAGATCTTTTATCTCAGTCTTACGCGATTTATGCCGACATTACTCGATCGTAAGGACCGGATGAGCATGGCCTTTGGCTTGGAAGTCAGAGTCCCGTTTTGTGATCACCGCATTGTTGAATATGTCGGGAATGTGCCTTGGAGCATGAAATACTATCAAAAACGGGAAAAGGGATTGCTGCGTCATGCTTTGCAAGGTATCCTGCCCGAAGA
>JAEZQV010000320.1 GCA_023441125.1 Bacillota bacterium | reverse complement strand
GTATATGGATCTGTATGTCAGTCCGGCCGGGGCCTGCTTTAATGAAGCGTATGCCCACTGGGAGGCCGTGACCATTGGCGGCCAGGATGAGAACGGCGAGGATGCCACCAATGAGCTGACCTATTTGTTCCTGGAATCCAAACGCGAATTTCCCATCAACTATCCGGATCTGGCAGCCCGGGTGCACGCCCGCTCGCCGGGACGCTACCTGTACGAGATTGCCGAGACGGTGAAGGAAGGCTCGGGCTTTCCCAAACTGATTAATGATGAAGAGGTCATCCCGCTGCTGGTCGCCAAAGGCGCCGCTTTCCGGGAGGCCAATACCTATG
Source organism: Bacillota bacterium (assembly GCA_023441125.1). The sequence continues at coordinate 3,182 of JAEZQV010000320.1, read as the reverse complement.
CCGTCTCTGGCTGCACCGAGGTCAGGATGCCCAACCGTGATACCTATACCAGTCCCTGCGCCTATGTTAACATCGCAGCTGCCCTGGAACTGGTCCTGTACAACGGCCGCATGAAAATCTACGGCCAGGAACTGTTGACGCTGGCCACCGGCGAACTGGACAGCCTGGCCACCTGGGAGGATTTCTGGCAGGCCTATCTTAGCCAGCAGACTTATCTGCTGCAGCAGGCCTTCAAACAGCAGTATCTGGTCAACCGCCTGCGGGAAAAGCATTTTGCCGCGCCCCTGGGTTCCGCCCTGCACGACCAGTGCCAGCAGCAGTACCAGGATCTGCATGCGGCCAGAATTACGGGCGGCATTGACCTGGGCTACTTTGACATTATCGGCTACGGCACGGTGGTGGATTCCCTGGCAGCCATTAAAAAACTGGTGTACGAAGACCGGAAACTAACCCTGGCGGAACTGTTTGCCACCCTGGACAATAATTTCGCGGGCTATGAAGCTACCCGGCAACAATTGTTAAACGCGCCCCGCTACGGCAATAACGACCCGTATGCCGACGGGCTGGCTAAAAGCATTGACCTGGCGGCGCTGACATTTACCCACAAATACTCCCGGACGATTGGCGCCAGTCTGGATCTCCGCTATGTGCCGGTCACTTCCCATGTGCCGTTCGGCAAGGTGGTCGGGGCGACAGCCAACGGCCGCAAGGCCGGGACGGCCCTGTCCGACGGCTCGTCGGCCTCGCACGGCGCCGATACCAAGGGGCCGACCGCCGTGCTGATGTCCAACGCCAATTCCAAAAATCTGGGTTATAAAGAACGGGCCGCGCGGCTCTTAAATATCAAGTTAAGCCCGGCGTGCGTGCAGGGCGAGGCCGGCACCGACAAAATTACGGCCTTTATCCGCAGCTGGTGCGATTTAAAACTCTGGCATCTGCAGTTCAATATCATCAACAAGGCGACGCTGCTGGCGGCCCAGCAGGACCCGGACAAATACCGGAACCTATTGGTGCGGGTGGCCGGCTACAGCGCCTACTTCACCGATCTTTCGCCTGATCTGCAGAATGATGTGATTGCCAGAACCGAGCACAGTCTATAGGAGGACCATGATGACAGCCAATCACTCACCCACAGGCTATGTATTTAACATTCAGCAGTTTTCGGTGCATGATGGCCCGGGAATCAGAACCATGGTATTTCTCAAAGGCTGCCCGCTTAGGTGCCGCTGGTGCAGCAATCCCGAATCCCAGGAACCCGGGCCGGAGCTGGCGTATAACCCGAACAAATGCATCGGCCTTGCCGCCTGCGGCAATTGTCTTACGGCGTGTCCGCATCAAGCCATACAAGCGGCGGACAACGGCAAGCCGGCCGTAGCCCGGGAGGCCTGCCGGCGGTGTTTCAGCTGTACGGCGGCGTGCCCGACCACGGCGCTTCATACCTTCGGCCAGTTGATGACGGTGGACGATATTTTAGCGGTGGTAGAAAGGGACAATGTCTTTTATTCCCGCTCCGGCGGGGGCCTGACGGTGAGCGGCGGCGAACCGCTGCTGCAGGGCGATTTCACGTTGGCTTTGCTTAAGGAGGCCAAACGCCGCCGGCTGAATACCGCCATGGAAACCAGCGGTTATGCCCCGTGGCCTAGCCTGGCGGCGGCCTGCCGCTATCTCAGCACGCTGATCTACGATATAAAATGTCTGGACCCGGACAAACACCGGGCGCACACCGGGTTGCCCAATGCGCTCATTTTAGAAAACTTCACCCAAGTAACCGCCGCCTTTCCCGATCTGCCGGTGCTGGTCAGGACACCGGTTATCCCCGGTTTTAACGATACCGAGGCCGACATTGCGGCGATCAGCAACTTCCTTAAAGACCGAGCCAACGTCAGCTATGAGCTGCTGCCTTATCACCGCCTGGGGCAGCAAAAATACGAGTTTTTGGGAATAGAGTACCCTATGGGAATTGCCGGTTTAAACCAGGAACAATTCGCGCAGCTGAACAAGATAAAAGCTGCTGTTGCAGCCGGTAGTTAGCCAAATTTTACTTCTTGACAAAACTGATAAAATATGATATCGTTATCTATAACATCTAGCTAGGCTGATTAGAAAAACTGAAGGCCGAAGCAGTTGGCGATTGCCGACGCTTCCGGCCTTTTATTTTTTACCACGCATACCATTTTAGCGATAAGCTGTGGTCTGCCTGCTTTGAAGGCGTACAGCATGGACAAACCATGAGGCTTGCGAGGTAGGTGTACATAATGAATACCGCAAGACAGCCGGCGCTGACAATCAATCAGAAAGAGCAGCTGCTGGAAAGGGAAATTGCCAAGTTTGCCAAGGAGCGCATTGGCAAAGGGCCAAGCAAAACTGAGGTACGTATCGCTGCCGATATACTGATTTGCGTGCAATATGGTTTTTTGACTAAAGCCGAGGAGATAATCATCGAATCAGGGCATCCGGATAAAGTGATGGATTACCGGCGAGTGTACATCATGCAATGCGTAAATGATATTGAGGAGATCATTTATCAGGTTGTCAACCGGCGAATTAAGCACTTCTTTCCGAGCTGGCTGGTTGAGCAAAATTTATCCTGCTGGACAATTTATCTGGATTAAAGGCCTGATAAAGGCAAAAATCCTTTAATGCATAGTTATGCTGCTTAACAAAGAACAGATAACTACCGTTTGGTAGTCGTCTGTTCTTTTTTATTTTGCACCAAAGGAGGTGAAACCGGTCGCAGCGTCATGAACGCCGAAATATTTTCGAGGAGGGATTTTTATGCTAAGGAAAAAAATATTTGCCGGTTGCCTGGCGGTTATATTGTTTACAGCCGGTTTGGTGACCGCGGGGTGCGCAGAGAAACAGGCCGGCGGCGTAGCCGCGACTACGGCGGGCCCCAAAGAAGTTGTGAAAATCGGCATTGGCTACCAGGCCCCGACGGCGCAAACCTGGGGAGCGCTGATTATTAAGAACAAAAAGCTCTATGAAAAGTATTTGCAGGAAAAGTATCCGGACAAGACTTTTGCGATCGAGTGGTTTAACTCGCCTTCCGGTCCCCCGCTGACCAACAATATGATCGCGGGAAAATTGCAGCTGGCGCTAATGGGTGATATGCCGATATTAATTAATGGTGAGCAAGGGCAAACCTCGCGCAATTACAAATCGGTGTTCCTGGCTTTCGACGG
>JAEZQV010000337.1 GCA_023441125.1 Bacillota bacterium | reverse complement strand
GCCAATACACGGTCAGCGGTTTTACCGACGAGGATCTGAAACGAATACGCGATTATATCCTGTTCAGCGGCAGCAGCAACTACCAGAACCTCTTGCTTTGGCTGGCTAAGAAAACCGGCCGGGCAGTACCGGCCTGTAAGCTGCCGGCGGAACTTGTCTGGCAGGGCATCTATCAGCTAGAAGAGGCCAAGGGAAAAGAGGAGCGTCCCCTTGTTGGCATCCTATTTTCGCGGGAGGCGTGGATATGGCAGGATACCGCCTATCTTGACGCTGTCATCAATGCGCTGAACCGCCGGGGGCTGGACGTGCTGCCCGTATTCGGCCTGTGGGAGGACAATAAGGACCTGAATGCGGCGGGAATCAGCCAGGCGGTGCAAAAGTTTTTTTACCGGCAGGGGCAAGTCATTGTTTCCGCTGTAGTCAATACTTTTAGAGTCGGTCTGACCATGAGCCGGCAAAACCAGCCGGGATTTTTACGCGAACTTAATGTGCCGGTCATTCAGGCCTACACGCTGGTGCGGCCGCAGGCGGAGTGGCAGGCGGGCTTTACCGGCATGAACCCGGTTGAGCTTTCGGTCAATGTTGTGCAGCCGGAGTTTGACGGTATTATTCACGGCGGCGTCGTTGCCGGCACCGAAATCACCGGCAGCGGCCTGAAGCGGTATCTGCCGGTACCGGAGCGGGTCGAGGCACTGGCCGATAAAGTGAAAAAGTGGGTGAATTTACGCTGCAAAGATAATGCGAAAAAAAAGGTCGCCATTATTTTTCACAATTATCCGCCGACCAATGCCAATATCGGTAATGCGCTGGGCCTGGATTCGCCGGCCAGTGTTGCCGTTTTATTAAAAAGGATGGCCGAACACGGCTATATAATTGCCAGGCTCCCGGCCGACGGGCGTGAGCTTATGGAGGAACTTTTAGCCGGTGTGACGAATGACCGTCGATTTCTCACCGACGAACAAAGCAAGAAAGTGGTGGGCACCGTCAGCCAAGCCGATTATAAGACCTGGTTTGACAAGCTCGATAAGGCTACCCGGGAGGATTTAAAGAACGAATGGGGACTGCCGCCGGGTGATGTGTTCGTTGCCAATGACAGTCTGCTGGTTCCGGGGGTGCTGAACGGCAATATCCTGCTTACTCTGCAGCCGCCGCGCGGCTTTGGCGAGGATCCCGGCAAGATCCTGCATTCGCCGACCTGTCCGCCGCCGCATCATTATTTTGCTTTTTATGCCTGGATCAGGGATGTCTGGCAGGCCGATGCGGTTATTCATGTGGGCACGCACGGTTCGCTGGAATGGCTGCCGGGAAAAAATGCCGGTCTGTCGCGCACCTGTTATCCGGAGCTTGCCTTACAGGATCTGCCGAATATTTATCCATATTATGTCACGATTGTCGGCGAAGGCATTCAGGCCAAACGGCGGGGCGCCGCCTGTCTTATCGGGCATCTTTGCCCGCCGATGAGCCATGCCGACACGTATGAAGAGTTAGCCGAACTGGAAGTGCTTTTGGACGAATATGCGCATTACCGGGAGGAGCAGCCGGCTAATGCCGCGCTGATTGGCGAGCAGATTAGAGCGAAAATAGCCGCTTTGCACCTGGAGGAGGATTTGCCCAGGCCGGCCGGACAGACGCTGGCCGACTATATTTTGCGCATTCATGCTTATCTAGAGACTTTGAAATACATGCAAATACGCGTTGGCCTCCATACTCTGGGCGAGGCGCCGCAGGCTCACAATCTAACTGAATTTATTCTGGCGCTCACCCGGGTGGAAAACGGGAATATTCCTTCGCTGCCGAACGTAATTGCCCGGGCCTATGGTTATGATTATCACCAAATGGTGGAGCAGAGCGGCCAGTTACTGCCTGATGGCAGCGGCAGCTATGCCAGGCTGATTGATGAAATCTGGCTGAGCTGTAAAACGATTGTCGGCTGTTTGCAGGACAATCATTTTTCCGAGTCAGGCATTGCCGCAGTGTTCCAACTGCCGCAGGTTAAGGCGCTTACGCTTACAGCCGCAGCGGCTGAGAAGCTGACAGCCGTTCTGAATTATATATGCAAGGAGCTGGCGGTGAATCTGGCCGCCACGGTACACGAGATCACCAATACGCTGCGGGCTTTAAACGGGGAATATATTGCACCCGGTCCGGGCGGTGCGCCCAGCAATGGCCGGGCGGATATCCTGCCGACAGGCCGTAATTTTTATGGTGTTGATCCCCAGAATCTGCCGACGCCGGCAGCCTGGGAGATCGGCAAGACTCTGGCCGAGCAGGTGATCACCCGTTATATTGCCGAGGAGGGGGCATATCCCGAGAGCATCGGCATGGTGTTTTGGTCTGACTCCAATATGCGGACCAACGGGCAATGCATTGCTGAACTGCTGTACCTGATGGGGGTCAGGCCTGTCTGGCAGAAGGGCAGCCGTCGGGTTAACGGTTTGGCAGTCATTGCGCTGCCGGAACTAAAACGGCCGCGGATTGATGTTATGGCCCGGGTAAGCGGGTTGTTCCGCGACACGCTGCCCAGCGTCATTGCTTTAATGGAAAAAGCCACCGCGATGGTAGCCGAGCTGGATGAACCGACGGAAATGAATTTCGTCAAAAAACATATTCAAGCAGACAGTGCCGCTCTGGAAGCGCAGGGGGTAGAAAAAGAGCTTGCCCGTCAGCAGGCCGGGTACCGTATTTTTGGCTGTCCGCCGGGTGGCTACGGCGCCGGTATTGCCGCGCTCTTAGAGGCGAAAAACTGGAAGAATGTGCATGATATGGCCGAGGTCTATGTGCGATGGGGCGCGCATGTTTATGGTTCCGAACAGCAGGGGACCTTTTTGCCGCACCTGTTCCGGCAAAGGCTAAGCACCGTGGATATCACCATCAAGAATATTGATAATCATGAAGTGCATTTGCTCAATTCAGATGACTTCAATGCCTATTGCGGCGGCATGAACGCCGCCGTGCGCAGTATCCGCGGCAAAGCGCCGCGCTGCTATATCGGCGACAGCACCGATCACAGCCAGGCGGCAACCAAAAGTCTGGCGGAAGAATTCAGACGTGTATTGCGCGGGGAATCACTAAACCCCAAGTTTATCCAAGGCATGAAAAAACATGGCTACAAAGGGGCGGCGGACTTGGCGGCCTTAGTGAATCACTGCTATGGCTGGGACGCAACCAGTGAAGTCATGCAGGACTGGATGTATGAAGGGCTGGCAGACAAGCTGGCTCTGGATGATGATCTACAGGCGTGGATGAAAGCGGTTAACCCGTGGGCCCTGCAGCGGATTGCCGAGAAACTGCTTGAAGCGCAGCGCCGCGGTATGTGGGCCGCCAAACCGGCCACGAAACAAGCCCTGGAACAACTGTATCTTGCTATTGAAGGTGAGCTGGAGGAACGGGCAGATCCATAAGCCAGCTTTGGCAATAACTCATAAGTGATCTGCTTTTGCAACTAAATATATACGACAATCAGGTGCCGCAAGGCTTAATAGAGAAGTCCGGTGTGATGCCGGCACGGTCTCGCCACTGTAAAAGGGAGCCACTTCAAAGGATGCCACTGGGAATTTTCCTGGGAAGGCTTGGAGGCGCAATGAACTTGAGTCAGGATAACTGCCTGGTTGAGCTTATTTTTATTCCCTGCGAGCGACAGGGGGTTTAGTGTGTTTGGCATGGCTTGCTTTTGCTTTACATTTAATAGGCCCTCCTGCATGTACAGGAAGGGTCTTTTGTTTTTGCTGTTTTCTTTGAAAATAAAAGCTGCTATTGCAGGCCCTGAAAGCATGGGTGCAAAGCAAGCTGTTATTTTATAATTTATTTACTGAGAGGGGAAATTAGTTTGCAAAAGAAATGTCTTGTGAAGCCTGTTCTGTGGAAAAAAGTGATGTTAGGCCTGCTGTTGGCCAACAGTGTCTTTTTCCCGGCCGGCCCCGCGCTGGCTGATGCCAAGGAGGAAGCGGACAATTTTGTGCTGGATTCAGTGGTGGTTACGGCTCAGAGGAGTGAAACCAAGGATTTAAGGACGCCGGCGGCGGTAACGGTCATTACCGCCAAAGATCTTGCCGAAACCGGCGCGGTGAATGTTTTTGACGCTTTGGAGCATACCATCGGCTTTAACAGCATGTCTTTTGGTCCGGCCGGTATGGAATACGGCATGTCGGCCGGCCGCACCCTTGTCCGCGGCCTGGATAAGGGGACACTGGTTCTGGTCAACGGCGCTCCGGTCAATTTGCTGAACTATAACAGTTCCACCGGCATTCCTCTGGCAGCGGTCGAACGCATTGAAGTGCTCAGGGGGGCAGGAGCCACCTTGTACGGTTCGGAAGCACTAGCCGGCGTGGTCAATATTATTACCAAAAAGCCGGGCAAGACCGAGCAAAACACAGTGGGTATAACTGACGGCAACTACAGTAAAAGCTGGACTGTAAGTTCGGAATTCGGCAACAGTGCTATTTATTTGAACCGGGAATATGTTGGTGCTGTTGACAGGACTGCGCGTGCTAATCTTGTTGACTCAAAAAATAAGGCAGTACTGCCCTGGGGGTTAGACAACGGCGCTAAAAACAGTTTTTATTTTACGACGCAGTTAAGCGATGAACTGAGCTTCAACTGGTCGTATTCTGATCTGGAGTCCAACCGTCCCCGGTATAATGTCGACGGTTCCAACTATATACTTTATAAGTATAGTGATACCCGGAATAATATCAATTTGATTTATGACAACAAAGAAGATAATTTTAAATCTGTGCTGTCCTATAACAAAAGACGGGCCTTTGCCGATAAATATGTCTATACAGACAAGGCGTGGGGCATTAGTGAACGCTATGATATGTACGGCATAAACTGGGATAACCAGAAAACCTGGCAGTTTAGAAATGACCTGGACACCTTGATTGCCGGCGTTACGCTGGCGAACGAGCATTTTCACGACCCTTCCACCGACCATGCGGCCATTCGCAAAAACGCCCTGCGTAATAGCCTCGCCGTATATGGTGC
>JAEZQV010000326.1 GCA_023441125.1 Bacillota bacterium | reverse complement strand
CCTCTAAACCGTACTTTACCACTTTGCGAAACACTGTTGTTCTGTCAACCCCCAATAGTTCAGCTACCTTGGGCCAGGATCTGTGCTCTTTATAGCATTCGGCCAGCAAAAAGGCCTCGGTTTGCTCCACCGCTTCTTTCAGCCTTGTCCCGCGTTTGGGCAGGAATTTTTTATTGCCGATGCTTTCCGGTAAAAGATTGGCCGTAAGCTCTTCGGCAGGGGCAATCACCATCATACGCTCAATTACATTTTCCAGTTCACGCACATTGCCCGGCCATGAATACTCCATCAGTTTATCAATGACCGGGGGTGCTATTCTTTTGAAAAAGCCAAAATGATGATTAAACTTGTCAAGAAAGTGCATGGTCAGCAAGGGGATATCTTCTTTCCGGTCCCTGAGCGGCGGCAGTTCAATCGGCACTACCATCAGCCGGTAGTATAAGTCCTCGCGAAAATTGCCTTCCCGCACCATGCCGGCAATATCGCGGTGAGTAGCGGCGATGATTCTCGTATTTACAGTGATGGCCCGGGTACCGCCAACCCGCATAATCTCCTTTTCCTGTATCGCCCGCAGCAGCTTAACCTGCAGCAGCAGCGGCAAATCGCCCACTTCGTCCAGAAACAGGGTACCGTTATGGGACAATTCAAATAGTCCTGGCTTGCCCTCTTTTTTAGCGCCGGTAAAGGCCCCGCCCTCATAGCCAAACAATTCTGACTCCAATAATTGCTCGGGTATGGCGGCACAGTTAATTTTGATAAAAGGCCTGGCGGCACTTTTCCCTTGCCGGTGAATAAGCTTGGCGATCAATTCTTTGCCGGTGCCGGACTCGCCGTGAATCAAAACCGTGGAATCCACATCGGCCACCTTCATAGCCAGTTCAATTACCCGCGTCATCTGCGAACTGCGGAAAATCATGTCGTTCTGTTGAATTTGCAGCGCCCGCAGGTGCGATAATTCGGTCTTGTACTTCAGGGTCTTCTCCTGTGTCTTGAGTAATTGATTCTGCAGATTGGCCAACTCGGTAATATCACGGACATTGGTCACCACCCGGAACAGCTTGCCCTGTTCATCAAATATCGGGTTCCCGGTAACCAGTATTTTACGGTTATTCCGCACGGTCTGATTGATGGTTAGCCGCTCACGTTTTTCCATTACCAGCAAAGTAACCGACTCGTCGTAATACCCTTCTGCAACTAAGTTTTTCATATTCCTGCCGATTAGGTCGCCAGCCTTTAAACCGGTAATCCGTTCATAAGCCTCATTCAGGCGCAAAACCACGCCATCCCCGTCGGTTATAAACATGCCGTCATAGGAAGAGCGGATAATTGCCTCCAGCTCATGCAGCAATTCCCGCACAGACGTTAATGTAGCGCCGGCTTTATTGGCATCCAAAGTATCCTTAGACATCCTCCGGTCCCCCTTGTCTATTGCTGTTGCCATTCACAGACGAAGCGTTGTATTTAAACTCTTAGCAGCAGTTTGCCGGATTCCAAAATACTGCCTGTCTTATTTTCTCAGATATCCCTGGACAATCGCATCCTGAATGACGTATTCCACAAGCCGCCCCAGCTCGCCGGCTATATCTTTGGTCCTTTTATTGCGTTCCCTGACTTTATCACTGGTAATGCCGTTTTCCTGCCAGGATTTTCCCCCGGTATGATAATGCAAAAGCAGCGGCTGCAGTCGGTCAAGGGCATCGGCTAACCTGGCCTCAGGACTTTTCTTCTGTTCAAACTCTTCCCACAGATCCCGCAGTTCCCGCGACTGATCATCGGGCAAAAGCCCAAACAGCCGGCCGGCGGCGGCCTGCTCCCGCACGTCTTTGTCCATGCCGGCCTGTTGGTCAAAACAATACGTATCGCCGGCATCAATTTCTACAATATCGTGAATGAGCAGCATTTTTACGACCTTATATACATCTATGGCGTAGCCGGTAACATATTCTGCAAGCACCATGGCCATGAGGGCCAGATGCCAGGAATGCTCGGCATCAGTTTCCCGGCGTTCAGTGCCAATCACATAGTTTTTGCGGTAAATGGTTTTCATTTTATCTACTTCTACAAGAAATCGGATTTGTTGCTCCAGCCGTTCACTGACACTGCCGGCTGTTAATTGTTTCCGCATTATGATATACTGGATTCCGTCCCGCTCATACTCTTCTGCCGCTTTCACCAAACCGAATTTCTCATAAAATGCTGTTTTATCTTTTCTGGCGTTACACCAGATAGCCGTCGCGCCACTAACGGCGGCTGCCGTCATGACATGGTGCAGCAATTTTGTGCCATAACCCCGGCCCTGCTTAGCCGGCGCGGTGGCGAACTTGCGAAACTGCATTTCACCGTCTGTCACGAAAGTCGAAATCACGGCAACAAGCTGGCCGGCCTCATACAGGCCATAGTGCGTGCCGGCCGCATCGTCCGGCAGCTTTACATAGCTAATCGCTTTATCCGGCCGTAAGACTTTTTGCCGCAGTTCCCAGGTATCGGCGGCGCTAATCATTTTTATTTCCACAATATAAGCTCTCCATCCCTTCTGTCTCTCATTGTAGCATTGCCACCCGACGTATACAACCTGTTGCCAACTGACGATACTAATTAATAAAAAACATACCGCAAGGTAAAGGAGGACATATCAATTTGGAAAAATTCAAGGAGCTGGGAATTAGCGACATAATAATTCGCGCTCTTAGCGATATGGGCTTTGAAGAGCCGACCCCGATTCAGGAACAGGCTATTCCCATTTTGCTGGCCGGCAAGGATTTAGTCGGGCAGGCTCAGACCGGTACAGGCAAGACAGCCGCCTTCGGCATCCCCTTACTGGAAAATATTAAGACCGATACGGGCGCCATTCAGGGAGTTATCCTGACGCCCACCCGTGAGCTGGCGATTCAGGTAGCCGAAGAAATGAATAAACTGGGACAATTCTCCACCAGCCGCACCCTGCCCATCTACGGCGGCCAGGACATTTATCGCCAAATCAAGGCCTTACAGCGAAGGCCGCAGATCATCGTGGCTACACCCGGCCGGTTGATGGATCACATGGAACGCCGCACCATCAAGCTTACTGACATTAAAATGGTGGTTCTGGATGAAGCCGACGAAATGCTCAACATGGGCTTTATCGAGGATATCGAAAAAATCCTCGGCACGATGCCGGAATCCAGGCAGACGCTGCTCTTTTCCGCCACGATGCCCCGGCAGATTCAGAACCTGGCGCAGCGGTTCCTGAAGAATCCGGCCCTTATCAGTATCAAGTCCAAGGAAGTCACCGTGCCGCTGATTGAGCAGCACTATATGGAACTGCAGGACAGGCAGAAATTTGATGTACTCTGCCGCCTCCTGGATATTCAGTCGCCGGAACTGGCCATTATCTTCGGCCGAACCAAGCGCCGGGTTGACGAACTGTCTGAGGCCTTAAAAAAACGCGGCTATGTGGCCGAAGGCATCCACGGCGACCTCACCCAGTCCAAACGGGATGCTGTCATCAGGCAGTTCCGCGAGAGCACCATTGAAATCCTGGTAGCCACCGACGTAGCCGCCCGGGGCCTGGACGTCAGCGGCGTCACCCATGTGTACAATTTCGATATTCCCCAGGACCCGGAGAGTTATGTTCACCGGGTTGGCCGTACCGGCCGGGCCGGACAAACGGGGCTGGCCATGACGTTTGTTATCCCGCGCGAATTGGAGCACTTGCGGTCTATTGAGCGCACCACCAAACGCAAGATTGTGCGCATGCCCGTACCGACCCTGACGGAAGCCATTGAGGGCCAGCAACGCCTGGCGGTCGAAAAACTGATCAATCAAATTGAGGAAGGCAACCTCGACCAGTACCGCGGCCGGGCCGAAGAACTGCTGGCGGGAACCGATTCCGTGATGCTGGTTTCGGCCGCATTAAAGCTGCTCACCAAAGAACCGGATACTACGCCGATCAAGATTACCGAAGAGGCGCCCTTACGTTCGCGGTACGGCGGAAACAGGCGAAAGCCGCCTGACAGCAAAAAGGGCCTGCCTGTTGGCAAACCCCGCTATAAAACCAGCGGTTTTAAAAAATAGCAAAACAGGCAAGGCGGGAGTGCAGCTAAGCACACCCGCCTTGTTCTACGTCCTGAAAGAAATCTAACTTTCTTTATTACTTAAACACGAAATTACCGTTCTTAAACACCGGGATGCTCTCGCCGGCTGCCGTGATGCCGGTAATCTCCAGATCGGCTGTCCCGATCATGAAATCCACGTGGACGATGGAGTCATTGACACCGGCTTGCGCCAACTGGTCCTTATTCATAGTTACGCCATTTTCAATGCAAACCGGATACGCCTTGCCAATAGCAAAGTGGCAGGACGCATTTTCGTCAAACAGGGTATTGTAAAACAAGATATTGGAATTGGAAATGGGGGAATTATACGGCACAAGCGCTACCTCGCCAAGATAATGGGAGCCTTCGTCGGTTTCCACCAGTTTTTTAAGAACTTCATAGCCCTGCTCGGCCTGGCAGTCGATGATACGGCCGTCTTTAAGGGTCAGCGAAAATTTGTCAATCAGCGTGCCGTTGTAATTTAGCGGCTTGGCGCTGACTACCTTGCCGTTCACGCCTGTTTTCTTAGGCAGGGAGAAGACTTCTTCGGTCGGCATATTGGCGACAAACTCAATGCCGCCGGTGGTATGTTCCGGGCCGCCCAGCCAGATGTGACCGTCAGGCAGCTCGACTTTAAGATCGGTGCCCAGCGAATTTTTATAATGCAGCATTTTAAATTTATGTTCATTCATATATTTGCCGCTTTTTTTCAAATCCCGGCTATGCTCTTCCCAGGCAGCTACCGGATCAGGGGTGTCAACCCGGGCGGCCTGCAGGATGGCTGCCCATAACTTTTCTACCGCCGCATCGTCCGGTACGTCCGGGAATACCTTCTTCGCCCAGGCAACCGTAGGTATGGATACAATGTTCCAGGCATTCTGGTTGCTCATGGTCCGCTCCCGGTACTCCTGCAGGGCGGTATTGCTGGCTTTCTGCGCTCTGACCACCCGGTCCTGATTTACCTCCTTCAAAAGCTCGGGATCAGAGGCGGCAATGCTGACGAAAGCCGCCCCGCTCTTGGAGTAGGAAAGATAGAATTCCTTCTGCCATGCGGGAAATTCATCAAAAACTTCGTCCGGAGCATGCAAAAATTTGATTTTGGACGACAATTCATCCTTCCAGTTCATAACTACTTCCCGCGCGCCGGCCTGATAAGCCGCCTCGGCGATGACCCGGGCAAAGGGCGCGCATTCCAGCGGGGAGGTAATGACCAGCGTCTGATTTTTTTGGATGTTCACCCCGGTTTTAACAACCAGCCGGGCGTACTTTTCCAATACTTTGCTATCCATAATGACTCCTTTCTATTCAACCCATCTAGTTTATTCTTAACACATACTATTCACTTTATAATACTTTGGCAAAAATACCTTTTTACATCAATACCACCATGGTTACAATCGCGCCCAGAATCATCGCCGGCGCATTGCGTTTGGTCAGCTCAATCGGGTTTACCCCGGCCAGCCCCGCACACACAATGGCGGCGCCGGCTACCGGCGACATGGAGCGGCCAAGGGCGCCGACAACCTGCGCCTGCTGTCCCATCTCGATAATGCCGAAACCAAACTGCTGGGCGTGCGGCGTGATGGCGCCGTTGAAAGCCAGTGTGGCCGCATCACCCGAACCCGAAAGAACGGCCACAACGAATGGCCCGAAGGTGGCCGCCAGCTTGGCAATGCTTTCCGAGTGCTTCATAGCATCAATCAGCGCCCCGGTAAGACCGATCAATTCCATGCCTTTATTAAAGACAGCCGCCGCTACGATAATGCCCACGACACTGCCAAAGGCATCGCCCATACCGGCAAAAAACTGTTTGGAGATAGCCTCGGCATTAAACCAGGTAACGAAAAAGCCAAGAATAGTACCAAAAATCATGGCCTGCGGCACAGTGACTTCAGGAATGGCATTTACCTGTTTACTGCCCAAAACAAGCAATACCAGCGGGACGACCGGCACAGCAGCCTTGATAAGATTGACCGTAAAAGCATCGCTGCTATTACTGGCGGTAACCGGTTGGGTCTCAATATAATGCTCCTTACGAATATAGGCCACCGCTGTCAAAACAACCACAACCACCGCCAAGGCGGCTAAGTCGGCCGGCGTCAGTACGGCAATAACCGTCATGACATCGGTGTTGGCCAGCTTGGCGATAAACGGATTATGGGTAGCGCCCGGACTTAAGGTACTGCCCCAGGTACCGGCAAGTACGGCGCTGCCGGCAATGGCGGGGTGCACGCCGGCGCCAATCAGGGCCGGAATCATAATAGCGCCAACGGCGGCGGCGCAACCGGCCGCACTGGGTAAAGCGATATTAATGGCAAAGGTAATAATAATTGTACCGGGGATCAATATCGGGCGGCATTTGGTTAAGCCGCCGGCCAGGAAATGGACAAGATGCGCGTCACATTTGGTTAGTTTCATAACATAGGCAAAGCCCATAACAGTACAAATAACGGTGACCAGGCCGGGATTCACCATAGCGGTGCTGAAAGCGTCAATAGCCACCAGCGGTTTCCCGGACAGCAGGGCCATGACAAGACCGGACAGAAATAACACCATTCTTGTTTCATACCGCTTGATAATTGCGGCAAAAGTAAGTACTACAATCAGACCGCCTAACCAAATCAATACAATCGCCTCCATCTCCCGATTTATTGCCACAACCTGGTAATGCAGCAATTGTGTTGTTTTCTGCACAAAGCCGCCTTTCTCCTTCTGCGAAAAACAAAAACGCTGTTTGTCCATGTCACCATGGCAAACAACGTTTGGAGGCAGCGTCACTTAGAGAAAATCTGCTCTGATGGGCGTAAAGGCGTCAATCAAAATAGAATCGTCTTCCAGGGCCACAACGCCGTGCAGCGTATTTTTGGGCGCATAATACGTATCGCCGCGTTTAATAATACTTTTTTCTCCGTCAACCATTAATTCGAAACTGCCTTGCGCCACATAGCCGATCTGCTCGTGGTCCGCATGACTGTGCGGGGTGCCGATCCCTCCTTTTTGAAAAACAAATTCCACCAGCATCAGCTCCTTGCCATAGCTCAATACCCGGCGGGTTGTCTTGTCATCAAGCTGCTTGTACGGCAAAATTGTATTACTCATGCCACATGCCTCCTAACATTTTTGGGCAGGGTTTATTACAACCTGCCCCGGCTTGATTCCATTTTAGAAAAAAGCGGCCCCTTTGTCATGCTCACCAATTGTGTTAAAATAGTACTGAATTGCTATAGTTAGAAAGTATGCGGCTATTGGCAGGAGAAAGACATGTTGGCGACCGACGACTTTAACTTTGATCTTATCAAACACCCCTATCAGCTCATTCCCCGGCACTGCACCACCGCCGATGAGGAATGGGACAAATACCATGCTCATCCGGGTATGGAATTCATCTATGTACATCAGGGTACCGGCCTGGTCATTATCGACCAGGAGATATTCCCGTTTCGGCCCGGCACGCTGATGTATTTTCAGCCCTTCCAGCTGCACCGCGTTAAGGCCGAACCGGCCAGCGGCTGTTATATCCGTTCCAAGCTTCTGTTTGAGCCGGCGCTCGTATATCCTTTTTTACAGCCCTTAGTTTCACTGCAGCACTTCTTTCGCCAGTTGTGGGAAACACAGCTTACCGGTCAGATACTCCAGCTAGCCGGGCATAGCGCGGAACTGGAGGCCTTGTTTACCCTGTCGCCCCGGCAGCCGTCCGGGCCGACTGCCGCCAGTCTGGAAAACTTCGCGGTATTTACCGGTATGTTTCTGCAATTAGTAAAACCCCATTGGCCAAAATACTCCGCCGCCGCCGACGGTCAGGCCAAACTCCGCCATGTCCACTATGCCGAGGCTATTATGCGCTGGCTTAATGATAATTTTCGCCGGGAATTCAGTCTCGCGGCACTGGCCGCTGAACTTCACCTGTCCACTTTCCATATATCTCACTTATTTAAAAAGGCAACCGGGGGCTCTATTACCGACTATCTCATTTCCCGCCGGCTGCAGGAAGCCTGCGTGCTGCTGGCTTCAACCAAACAGACGGTACAGGAAATCAGCCAGTCGGTCGGAATTATGAATTTTTCTTATTTCAGCCGGGTCTTCAAACGCAAATACGGCCTGACGCCGGCCCAGTACCGCAGCCAGACAGTCAGACCGCCGGATTAAAAAAATCAGCCTGCCCCATCCTCCGGGGTAAGCTGATTTTCCTTGTTTTCCGGCCTATTGCCGGCCTTCTTCATATTGCTTGCGAATAGAGTCTTTGGTTAGGTAAGCTGTCGGTATATCGGCCGGCTCCTTATTTTTGGCCATATTGCCGTCCTTATCCAAGATAACCTCGTGGCGGCAGCTGGTTTTATCAACACACAGGCTATGAATAGGCTTATCGTCAGTAGTCATTGCCTTCACC
>JAEZQV010000281.1 GCA_023441125.1 Bacillota bacterium | reverse complement strand
CTTATGGATATTATTGGCGATGTTGTCGGGATGATTGAAGCGGAATTTGACATCCTGGCCGCTGAGAGCCGGCAAATGAACGCCGTGGTGTCGGCCAACACCCGCCATGTCAGCAATATTCATCTGGTCGCTGAAAATATTGTGGATATGATTACCAAGCTGGAACAGGAAATGACAGGACTTAATCAGGTCTACGGAAAAATTGAGTCACTGGCTGCCATTTCTGAGGAGAATTCTGCAGCCAGTGAAGAAGTCAGTGCTTCGGTGCATGTTTACAACGAGAAGCTGCAGGATATGATGAGCAAAATCACTGAATTTAAAACTGTTATTCAGCATTTCAGTGAGGATATTAACACGTACCGTACTTAACGTTGCACCAGAGGCGGGGGCTAACCCCGCCTTCCGTGTGCTTAGAACACATGATCCGGTTTATGGTTTTTGCATGAAACCCCTGTAGATTTGTGATATTATTGATAGAATATACGTGGAGGTCATATTATGATTCGCGAGCGGCGCAATAAGGCTAAACTGGAAACATACTACCATAAGTTTGTTACGGAGGGGGTTGTTGATCCCAATGTCCATCCCTGGGTCGCCGAATCCTGGCTGCGCAGCCAGGCCAGCGGCGTTGGCCTGGAAAGCTTTTGCCTGGATGTCAAGTTGTCGGACGGGGAGCTTGGCAAGCGCCGGGAACGTTACCGCCAGGCGATGGATTTCCTGGAAGGTTTATATGATGAAATTAAAGAGCACTTTACTACTTATAACCTGAGTATGCTGCTGCTTGATCAGGATTTGTACGTCCTGAAAAACTATGCCATGCCTTTCTTTCAGAAAACCGCCGGTGAACTGGAAGGCGCCCGGATGCTGGAGGAAGATATCGGCACATCCAGTGTGGGGATTGCTTACCGGCACAAAGTACCGTTTTTAATGTTCGGGCCGGAGATGTGGATCAAGGATTGTCAGAACGGGGATGCCTGCTCGGCGCCTATTCTGATTGATGATCAGGTTAAATTCATTGTAACTGTGGTATCGATTCAGCAGGAGGAGCTGCCGCACAGCGCCATGGTGGCCATGGTGCTCAGTATTAAATACGCTATGGAGCAGCATCTCAAGATGGTGGCCAGCCTTACTGCCAAAGATACCATCCTGGATGCCGTGCCGCTGGCGGTTTATCATATTTTGCCTGGCGGCGAAGTGGCCTATGCCAACAAGCTGGGGCATAGCCGCCTGTCCGGGATTGTACCGCCCGGCAGTGAAGATAAGGAAGAAGGTCCTAATTTAAGCGATGTGCTTTTAAATTACCGGCATACACCGTTATATAAGGGCTTCTTGGGCGTGCCGTCCTATAACCGGGAGGTAACCTGGATCACCCCGCGCAAAACGTATGAGGACATTACCACCGTTGTGCCGCTGGCGGGGGATAGCGGCGATATCGACAGCATCGTGGCCGTTTCTTTGCCGATTGAGGAC
This sequence comes from Bacillota bacterium, assembly GCA_023441125.1. The sequence goes on along the minus strand of JAEZQV010000281.1, from coordinate 3,232 downwards.
TTGCGGACACTGGTCGCCCATACTGCCGGCTATACGGCCCGCTACAGTCTGTCAAGCATGGTGGGAGCGTGCCATGTATTTACAACCATGCAGGATAAGGCCGGCCGTACGGCCCGGCATGATTATCCCATCCTGCTGCAGGGTGAACCGGGAACCGGCAAGCAGCGGCTGGCCCACGGCATTCACCAGGCCAGTTCCCGGGCAGCCGGGCCGTTAATTGCCGTTAAGGGCGGTGATCTGCCGCCGGAAATTCTGGAAATCGAGCTGTTTGGCCGCGGCGGCGGCGAAGCGGAAGGCCGTCCGGGCAAAATGGAACTGGCCAGCGGCGGCACGCTGTTTTTGGACGAAATCGAAAAGCTGTCAGCCGTCTTGCAGAACAAGCTGGCTGAGGCGCTGGATACCGGGGCGCTGTCCCGTACGGGCGAAGCCGTCAGCCGGCCGATTGATGTCCGGATTATTGCCGCCAGTGACACCGATCTGAAACGGCTGGTGGAGAAAGGGGTATTTTCCCCCCGGCTGTATGATATTATATCGCGGGCGGTTGTCCGTGTTCCGCCGCTCAGAGCCCGGAAGGAAGATGTGCCCCTGCTGGCTGCTCATATTGTTGATGAACTGGCGGCGCTGCACAACCTGCCGGCCAAAGAACTGGCGCCTGATGCCGCCGAGCTCATTATGAGCTATGATTGGCCGGGCAACATCAAGCAGCTTCAGGGGGTTGTGGAACAGGCCTTCTTCCGGACGAATGGCACAAGCATTACCCGGGCCGATATTACCATGCCGGGTGAACAGGGTTTAAGCAAAGCCTGGAAAGAGGATAAAGCGGCCTTTGTGGAAGCCTGGAAAGCCGCCGGCGGCAATATCAGCCGGTTGGCCAATATGCTGGATGTCAGCCGGGTAACCTTGTACCGGTACTTGAAAAAATACGGCTTGGACAAAGAATAATTGACAACAGGGTTGCTTCGCGCCACTGGCCCTTGCCGGTGTTCGCGGGGCAATCTTACTCATTGCTAGGAGGAAGACTGATTTGCGACTGCGAAAGAAGCCGTGGGTAACACAAGCCCTGACCGGCTTTGCTGATATTGTTCTACAACATCCTGCTGAGGACCTGAAAGGCAAGTGGCATAGTCTCTTTGCGGCTGACCGGCCGCTGCACGTGGAGCTGGGGACCGGCAAGGGCAAGTTTATCGCCGGGATGGCGGAGCTTGCGGAACACATTAACTTTGTCGGCCTCGAAGCCCAGCAGGATGTACTTTACTATGGCGCTGAAAAAATCCGGGACAAAGCATTGTACAACGTCCGGCTGCTGGTTTTTAACGTAGCTGAGATTGAAAGTATTTTTGCTCCCGGGGAAATTGACCGGCTGTACATCAACTTTTGCGATCCCTGGCCAAAAAACCGCCATGCCAAGCGCCGGCTCACGCATGCCGGCTTTTTGGAAAAATACCGCACCGTGTTGAAACCGGGCGGCCAATTATGGTTTAAAACCGACAACCGGCCTTTGTTTGAATTCTCCCTGGAACAGTTTAGCGAGTTTGGCCTCCAGTTGGCCAATATCAGCTATGATCTGCATAACAGCAATTTTGCCGGCAATGTTATGACCGAATACGAGACCAAGTTCAGCTCGCTGGGACAACCTATTTATCGTTGTGAGGCAACTTTTTAGAAAGAATAGAGATATCACTCCTGTACTGCGGCGCATACAATACATTAAAATCCTTTTTTGTATGGGAGTGTGTTGCTTATGCCGCGTCACTCGTCTGGTACAGGCAGAGTCCTACCGGTGCCGCCGCTTGACCTGGAAGAGGTCAAGTTCTGGCTGCACATTATGGAAGATCATGCGCTGTTTATTAAAACCGGTTTACCTTGTGATAAACCTGATCTGATTGAAGAAGCGGCCACCTTTGAACGCGAGTTTGCCGATTTGCGTGTGCGCGCCGACCGGGTTCAGGGTGACAAGAAGTTTTGTGAGTTAGTTGCCGATGCTATTAGTTCGCTCAAGGAATTTATCAGGTATAAGAAGCTTTTACTGGGCATGTCGCTGACTAATACTCTGGGGGGCGCGCTGCCGCCGCTGTTTTTCGACCATATCATCCGGGAAGCCGAGTATTTTATGGCTATTTTGGAAAAACTCCGGGACGGTAAGCGGATTACCGTCGTGCAAGCGCTGGAAACCGATTTTTGGCTGAGGATTATGGCCGACCATACCAAGTTTATCGACAGCCGGCTTGACCCGTCGGAACGCAGCCTGCTTGGGGTGGTTCGCGGTTATGAAGACGAATTTGATGATTTGACAATGCAGGGGCGCGACTACGTCAGTTTTTACGAACACCAGTCCGCCGACATACCTGCCTATGCCCGTTTCCTGCAGGATAGCCGGACAGCTACTGTGCGGCTCCGGGATTTTAAGCAGGCCGTGTATGACATGATTGTCAAGAACCGGCTGTTAAGCACTATTTCGGCCACCCTGGCCGATCATGTTCGCCGGGAAGCAGACCATTTCCTGCTGGTGCTGGCCATGATGGACAAAGGGGTAATAAAGGTGGAGCGGGAAGAACTGGCCTTTAAACATAAGCAGTCTAAATTTGGCGCGAGCACGGAGGACGTTCCCAGTGAAAAAATTACTGTGAAGACCGTTGCTCAAGAGGTCAAACCGCCTGCCGCGCCGCCTTATGACGACACCATCGACGATATTGACCTGGACTATACACCGGGCAGTGACCGGGAGGAACTGCAGCCGGAAACCAAGGCTGCCAGTACAGTACATGTTGAAAGTAAAATCTCCGGGAAAACGGCCGCGGCTGACATGGTGCCCCCCGTCGCAGCGCCGGAGGCAAGACCTAAAGAGGAGGAAGCCGATGTCGCGGTTAATGCGAAGATAGTGGCTTCCGAAAAGCTGGCAAAACCAACGAAACAGCCGGCAGATTCCAAGGAGAGTAAGCAGGGAAAATATAAATGGGGCGGACACTGGCCGCGCCAACTGGGAAAAATTAAACTATAACTGCGGCAAAAAGTAACCCCTCTCGTCTCGTGCGGGAGGGGTTTACCTGTTCATAGCGAATTAATACGGCAACAGGGCAATATTGGATAGCAGCTGCCGCCGGGTATTGGTAACAGCCAAGGGGGGGCCGCCGGTTAAATCGATTAGACTCAAATCGGCAAACAGGTTGCTGGTGCCAATCCCTAACTGGCTGTCGGGGATTAAGTAGAGACGGGACAAGGACCGGCCGACAGA
>JAEZQV010000252.1 GCA_023441125.1 Bacillota bacterium | reverse complement strand
TCTGGTGCTGACCATTGTTAACCTGAGGGGGGTCAGGGAATCCTCCAATGTTTTTGTGTGGCCAACGTACTTTTTTATTTTTGGCATAGCCGCGATGATCGTTACCGGCTTGTACAGAGCGTTTACGGCAAATGCGCCCATTGTACCGGCCGCATCGCTGGCCATGCAGCCGGCCGACTGGGCAGTTACCCTGATTGCCCTGCGGGCCTTTGCCAACGGGTGCAGTTCCATGACCGGCATCGAAGCGATTTCCAACGGGGTGCCGATGTTTAGGGAGCCCAGCGTCAATAATGCGATAAGGACTACCTATGTAATGTCTGCCCTCCTTGGCAGCATGATTGCCGGCATCTCGTTTTTATTCCTGCATTATCACCTTATGCCGGCGGAGAATGAAACCCTGCTGTCCCAGCTGGCCGAACAGGTTTTTGGCCGGGTCATGGTGTACTATTACATCCAGCTGACCACCATGCTGATTTTATATTTGGCCGCCAATACGGCCTATAACGGGCTGCCGCCGCTTTTGTCCATAATGGCCCGGGATTCCTACGTGCCGCGCTATCTGGGGGAGAAGGGCGAACGCTTAGGCTATAGCAACGGCATTTTACTGTTAAGTTTAGTGTCTGCCGCCTTAATTATTGTTTTTAACGGCAACGTCGAGCACCTGATTTCACTCTATGCCATCGGCGTATTTCTGTCCTTTACGATCGCCCAAACCAGTTTGGTTGTAAAATGGGTAAGGGAAAAGGGGCCGGGCTGGCTTGCCCGCACGGCTCTTAATGGATTCGGCGCCTGTATAACCGGTATTGTGGTCGTCGTCATCGCCATAACCAAATTCACACACGGCGCCTGGATTGTCCTGGTCTTGATCCCGGCCATGCTGTATCTCTTTAAATCCATTCACCGGCACTATGTAATTGCGGCTGAGCAATTGCGGGCCTCCACCGCCGATTTTGTGGAACAGCTTACTTTGCATCAGCCGAAAAACCTGATTATCGTTCCCATATCCGGCATCACCAGGGCGGTAGCCTCCTCCCTCCGGTATTCCCGGGCCTTGGGCGGGGATATTATCGCGCTCTATATTTATTCGGACGAGGAGGAGCGGGAGAGATTAGAGGAAAAATGGCAAAAGCTGAATTTGCCGGATGTAACGTTGCATACCATTTACTCCCCTTACCGCTCCATCGTCCAGCCGGTCTTAGGGTATGTCAGCGAGCTGGAAATGCAAAGGACCATTTACAATTACATCACCATTGTCATTCCGGAATTCGAGCCGGCAAAACTATGGCACCGGCTGCTGCACAACCAGACCGGCTGGATTTTGCGGACATTGCTGATATTACGGGAAAACGTTATCGTCTCCACACTGCCCTACCATTTCCGGCAGTAAAATAAACACGGCTTGCGCCGGCCCCTGTACCGGCCCGCTTTAACAAACACTCCCCGGCAGCAGGATTTCATGAAGCGAAATTCCCGGCCGGGGGTGCTGTTTGCTCCGTACTGCCGCGCAGTCATTAATTAAAGGGACCTGGTCGTGCTGCTGCCGTCATTTTCCCAGGTGATAAGGAATGGTGGCAACAATTACATTTTTCTTTAGAATCAGCATCGTCCGCAGTATCCAGCCGGTCTGGTTGTGCAGCAGCCGGTGCCACCATTGCCTGGTTTCAAATTCCGGGATGAGTACCGTGATATAATCGTCCGGCGACTTGGTCTTTTCCAGCTCCTCCACATAGTCCAGCAGCGGCTGGATGAGCAGGCGAAAGGGAGAATAGATGGTTACCAGTTTGATGCCCGGGTCCCATCGCTGCCATTTCGCCTGCACTTTGCTGCCGGCCTCTTCATTGGTGGCTACATGCAGGCCAATAATATTCGTGCTGATCAGCTTGGCATAGTTTAGGGTATCAACAACCACGCGGGTAGGCGTGGAAATAGGCACAATGACAATATTCCTGCCGCGCGGCGCCTTTGCCAGTAGGCCCTCTTCGAGCGGGAGATGCAGCTGTTCAGCCATATCATTGTAATGGCGCTTGATACGCCGGAAAATATAAATCATCACCGGCACAAACACCAGCACCATCCAGGCGCCATGCATAAACTTGGTCATAGACACAATAATGACAACTACCCCGGTCAGGCAGGCGCCGGCGGCATTGATGCCGGCCCGCCAGTGCCAGCGGGGGCCTTTCTCCCGCCGCCAGTGGACAACCATGCCCAGCTGCGAGATGGTGAAAGCAGTATAGACGCCGAGAGCATATAAGGACAGCAGGTGCTCCACCTCGCCCCTGAAGACCACAATCAGCGCCCCCGCGATGATACTGAGCAGGACAATGCCGTTGGCAAAACTGAGCCGTTCGCCCCTAAGGCCAAGATAACGGGGCGTATAGCCGTCTCTGGCCATAATGGACAACAGCGGCGGCAGCCCGTTATAGGAGGTATTGGCCGCTAAATACAGTACCAGCATAGTGGTAATCTGCACATAGTAATAGAACCAGTTGCGGTTAAAGACGCCGGCCGCCAGCTGGGACAGCAGGGTCTCATCGGCCAGGGGCATAAAGTGATAGTGCATAATCAAAAAGGAAATACCGGTCAGCATAAGCCCCAGGCTGATCGCCATATAATACGTGGTTAGCGCGGCATTTCTCGCCTCCGGTTTTTTAAAGGCCGGCACGCCGTTCGATACCGCTTCCACCCCGGTAACCGAAGCACAGCCGGACGAAAAGGCCCGCAGCACCAAAAACAGCATCGTCAGGTCCAGGGGCTGCTTTACCACCGCTGCGGGGTGAATAGCGGGACCTGGCTGGGTAAATACCTGGTATACACCGACGGCAATAAGGAAAAAAATGCCAAAAACAAAAGCATAGGTAGGAAAAACAAAAACATTGGAAGATTCCCGCACGCCCCGTAAATTGACAAGCATCAACAGGCCGAACAGCACGGTCAGATTAATGGTCATAGCATGAGGAACCAGAGCGGGAAAGGCCGATATCAAGGCATCGGTACCGGAGCAAACGCTGACCGAAACCGTTAATACATAATCGGCGAACAGTGCTGCGGCGGCAATAAGCGCCGGCGTTTCCCCCAGGTTGTGCATAGCCACCGAATACGACCCGCCCCCGCCGGGATTGGCCCTGGCCACCTGGGCGTAAGAAATGGAAATAATCGCCAGTATGGCAAATATGGCGGCAAAAATATACGGATAATACCCGTAAGCCATTAGGCCGGACGCCGCCAGAACAATAACAATCTGCTCCGGACCGTACCCCACCGAGGACAGCGGGTCCGAAGAGAAGATGGACAAAGCCTTCCATTTGGGTATTTTTTCGTGTGCAATTTCCTGATTGTGTAAGGGCCGGCCAATAAGCAGCCGCCTTACTGCCCGCATTACCATGTTGAGCTGACTCCCCCATGTTGAAATTGATCGGCAGTTTACCTGAAAGCAACGAAAAGACAGTGCAAGGACGTCGCTTACACTGTCTTTTCACACCGGCCTGCCCAGCGCCCAGGCCGTCGCCCCTGCGTTTTGCCTGCCGGCTTACACCCGCTAGCCCTTCGGCTGTCGGTTGCCAGGTTCATTATTATTTTAAGCCTGCTGCCTGTCAATTTATTGATAAAAAAAGCCGTAAACCAGTAAAGAAAATATAAAGATTCACTTCAGTGATCCATCAGGCGATAACCAACACCCGATTCCGTAATAATATGGCGCGGCTGAGTCGGGTCGGTCTCAATCTTGCGGCGCAGCTGCCCGATATATACGCGGATATAATGCGTGTCTTCATTATAGGCCGTACCCCAGACCGCCTTTAACAATTGTTTGTGCGTTAGGACCCGGCCGCGATGCTGAGCTAATATCTTGATCAATTCATATTCAGTGGGCGTAAGCTTAATTTCGCGGCCGGCTACCGTAACCCGCCGCTGCACCAGATCCACCGCCAGGTCGCCGCAGGTAATGACCGGTTCATGCTCGGAGGATGCAGCCCGCCGTAAAGATACCCGCATTCTGGCCATAAG
>JAEZQV010000231.1 GCA_023441125.1 Bacillota bacterium | reverse complement strand
TTCACCGTGTAGTTGACATTGAATTTTTTGCCTTTGTACCAGGCCTCATACACGGCAACCACATCGGGCGGCACGGTTTCGGTAATTTTGGCCGGCAGCGTTATATAGCCGGTCTCGTTGTACATTTTGACCATATCGCGCTCCCGGATGCTGTATTTAGCCGCCACCTGGGGACTGATTTCCAGACAGGGCTCGTTGTTGACGGCCGCCAGCCAGTCCAGATTCTGAAACTGACTGTGAATGTTGAGTTTCCAGTGGGCGGATATACAGCGGAACGGATACTTGTCACCGGCCTGCATTTCCTCTACATAGACCGGCAGCGGATGATGGCCCAGCTTTTTCGCCTCGTCCGACCAGAATTCATATTTGCCGGACGGAGTTTTAAATTGGCCGTCCTGCCAGGCAATCAGGCCGCTTTTGGCCTTGGCCGGTCCCTGCTTTAAATCCGTCCAGCTATTTAAGCCAAACTGTTTATACAGGTTATCGTTAAATTCTTTGCTCACCCACTCCTCAAGATTGCCAGTTGTCGGAAAGGTGCAGGAACCGGGCTCCAGTTCGTTGAGTTTGGCCGACAATTCCATGGCAATGGTAACATCACTTTTGCATTCGTACAGCGGTTGGATGGCCTGTTCATTCAGGCACAGCCAATAGTGCCAGTAAGACACATTAACGCCCGGCGCCTCAAAAGCGGTTGTCACCGGCAGGACAATATCCGACATTTCCACTGTGGGATTCATATACAAATCAGCCGTGACAATGAGGTCCATCGCGGCAAACGCCTGCCTGACCACCGCTGTCTCAGGGTCCTGCGTCAGCGGGCTCCGGCAGGCCAGCCACAGCATTTTGACCGGCGGTTCCTTGGCATTCAATATTTCGGCGCCAAAATTGTTAATATTAATGTTCCGGTCACCCTGGCCGCCGCTCACCGGTTTTTTCTGCGTCATGGCATAGTAATTAAAGCCCCAGGTCTGCAGCTGGGCATATTGCGCCCCGCCGCCGGCTTTGCCGATATTGCCGGTCATAGCAGCCAACGCGTCAATGGCCCGCACATTCTGCCCGCCGTTGGTATGGCGCTGCATGCCGTAGCCGATCCAGATATTGGCCGGTTTGGCCGTGGCGTATTCACGGGCCAGCCGCTCAATCACCGTCTGGGGTATGCCGGTCTTTTGCGCCGCCCATTCCACAGTAATGTTATTTTTCAGATAGCCGAAAAACTCTTCCGCGCCTTTGCTGTTTCTTGCCAGCCATTCGCCGTCATACAGCTCATTGTCCAGGATATAGCGCGCCATGCCTAATGCCAGTGCACCGTCGGTACTTGGTTTAATCTGAAGGTATACATCGGCTTTGGCGGCCGTCTGACTTAAAATTGGGTCAATCACCACAACTTTGCAGCCCTGTTCCTGGGCCTGCTTGACAAAAAACATGGAATGCACGGAGCACCAGGCCGGGTTGGCGCCCCAGACGATTAAATACCGGGAATTCACCATATCCTCGGGATCATTATTATAAATGGTGCCAAAATCAAAGGTCTGGGCATCAATGCCTGCCGGCCAGCAAGGCGTGCCGGTAGCCCGGGTGGTATGGCCGATGCTTGTCAGCATGCCTTCAATGCCATAATGCATAATATCAAAGTTGCCGGAATACTTGTTGAGACAAACCGGCAGGGTGCTCCCATACTCTTTTTTAAGTTTAAGAATGGTATTGGCAATTGCGGTATACGCTTCATCCCAGCTGATTCGCTGCCAGTTACCCGACCCTCGCCCCTGCTGGCGCATAGGGTATTTGATCCGGTCCGGGCTGTACACGCTGCGGGTATAGCTAAAGCCTTTGGCGCATACCCGGCCGCGGGTATAGGTATTGCGCGGATTGCCCTCGACTTTTTTTAAGACACCGTCTTCCACCGTCGATAAAATAGAACAGGTATCGTAACAGTTCCGGGGACAGGCGTTATTAAATATTTTGCGGTCAATACTGTCGGCGGCGCTCAGCGGCCTCAATCCGGCAAAGTCAAAATTAAATAAGGCTGCGCCGGCCCCCACCGCCGCAGTGGCCAAAGTACCCTTAATGAACTTACGACGGGTTATCAAGCTTTGCTGTTTCACTTTGTTCCCTCCTCGCTGCAAATTCCCTTTCCTCAGACTGCAGAAAGCCGGTCAGCGCCGCAGCAGCCCCCCGGCAGGCGGGTGTCCTCGCCTTGGCCTTTACATCCTGGCAATGACGGTAGACCCACTGCTGCAAATGTTTTTCATAAAAGTCCTGATATGACGCAACATAACGATTGGCTGTGGCCGGACTGCTTGTCAGGTTCTGCCCGGCCCGTGCCAGCAAATAGCAGACAAATTCGAGCTCCAAACCCAAATGATCGTCGGGGACAGCGTTTTTCCCCTGTACGGCAAGTCCCGCCTGACGGTAAAAGTCCCGTACTGCCAGCGTCTCCGCCTGCATCACGAGCCCCTGCGCATTGCGGTAGGCGCTTTCAACCGGCGGGGCCAGCAACCGGGCCGGTCCGAGAAATAACCGGTTATAGTCAAATTCCACCGCTGCGTCGCCGGCACCAGTCTGCTGCGGTGTCCAGTCGCCGTTAGTCCCGTCAGCCAGTTCCTCCCCGCGTTCCCGCAGGTATTGCCGGGTAACGTTTATAATCCGGCCGGCCTGCCGCCAGTCTCCCTGATAATACTGTGCAAACAGAGAGTACAGCTGAAAGCGCTTAGCCAGCTTCTGCTCCTCGTCAGACCTGTGGTTTGGCAACATCGCTCGCCTGCCCCGCTTTCTCCTGACCCGGCGTAGCCTGCACCTGGACTTCCGGCACCAGCGTCTGACCGGTTCTGGCCTTTATGGGGAATTTCTTAATGCCGTTTCTAATTTCCTCGTCCGACAGCTTCAGCACCGCCGCCGGCACCTTGGGCTGCGCAACCCCCTGATAGCTCTGATCCACCGGACCACTGTCCAGTAATCCGCGCTGGACTGCCGGAGTTGCACCGCAGGCGGCCAACGCCAGTGATGCGCTTAGTAAACAGCCAGCAAGCAGCAACCGGTATTTCCGTGACAAGTTATCCACCTCCTCTTCGTTTGCTTTCATTATATAAAAATCCTCAGCCGCTTTTTTTGTAGCCTTTTCCAAATATTTCGACAGATACTGTAAAAAAAAACAAACCCAACTTTCTTAGTTGGGTTTGCGCATCCTGGCGATTTTGCAGGCGATGGAAAGACTTACCCGGCTCTCTATTTTCTGCAGGTCGGTGTCCAGCAGCTCTTCCAGCTTCCGCAGCCGGTACCGCACAGTATTGGGGTGCATAAACAGCTTCTCGGCCATCAGGTTTAAGTCTCCGTTCTGCTGAAAGTATACTTGCAGGATTTCCAGGTAATTGGTTGCATTTTTTTCGTCATGCTCTAAAATGGCGGCCAATTGCTCTTTATAATAGTCGTCAAGCTGATCCAGGCTGACATGGGACAACAGCCGGATGATGCCTAAATCTTCAAAATGGGTAATATGGCCTTTTTCCTGGCTGAACCGGCCCAGGGCCAGTGCATGTTTGGCCTCCTGATAGCTGCGGCACAGATCGGCGGCCGCCAGGTAATGCTTGCCGATACCAATGGAAAAGGTGACCCTCGGAAACAGGCCGCCGATTTCCGTTTGCAGCGATTGCGCCAGCTTGCGCACCTGGGCCTTAATGCTTTTGGCGTCGCCCTCCGTGCCGGGAATAATGACGACCAGCTGGTCCTGCATAATGCTGGTAATGGCATAGCGGTAGCGCACCCGCAGGCAGGCGCTGACGGTTAACTGTATTGTTTCCAGAATATCGGCCTTATCCGGGAGATGCTGAAAATCATCAGCCTCGATAACCAGCAGCCACTGCGGTTTGCTGAGTTCCCAGCCCCAATACCGCGCCCGTTTGATCAGCGCCTCTTCCGAATCAAAATTATTATAAAGCAGATCATAGAGGAAGTGCTCTTTGTACTTTGTTTCAACCTCGGCCACCTGCCGGCGGACTATGAGCAGGTGCAGGCAGGACACGCCGGTTTCCCGGATGCGGAGTAAATCCAGTTCATTGAACTCCGGCCCGGCGGCAAAAGCCATTAAATAGCCAAACAGCTGGCCGGCCAGCACCAACGGCGCAATATAACCGGTCAGTTCATGCATTTCGCCTGCCGCCAGTTGTTGCAGATAAAACTCTTCGCCGGCCTGCGCCCTGCTTTTGCGCTGCAGGACAGGCAGCCGGGCTGAATTTACCAGGCCTGTCAGTTCATCCCCGGCAAGGAAGCGGTCACTGCCGGCCTGCGCCAGTAGCTGACAGGCGGCATCCACGACAACAACAGGATTTTGTAAGTAACCGGCCAACTGCGCCAGTACCCCCGGCAAATCCAAAGCAAAGTTTGCCAGCTGGCGGCGGCTGCATTGCTCAGCCAAGCCGGTCAGCCGGCCGGTCTGCGCCGATTCAGCCGCCAATTCCAGGGCCTGTTGCAGTTCCCGGGCTGTTAACTGCATCTGACAGCTAAGCAGCGGAACGGCATTGGTCTCGGCCATGTCCAGGACTTGCTGGGGAAGTGGCGCGGTATAGCCGCTTAGCAGAATTCCGGCCGGGGCTGAATTGCAGCATTCAACTATAAGCGCCGGGATGTCGGCTTGCCTGGATTCCGCGCCAAGCAGCACCAGGCTGTCAGCCAGCTTGTCAGCCGGTCCGGCGGCAACCGGCTGGGCTACCCGGCTTACCCGGTTATGCCGGCCAGCCCAGCCGGCCATTACCGTTGCAGGCTGCACTGTCAATAATTCCTGCACTGTACAAAAATACATTGATTTTGCCCTCCTATGATTTCCGCCAGAAACACTGTGGTACTTGCGGCAGTACAAACCGCAGCGACGGTTTGGTAAACTGGACGATCGGGAAATCCGGCAGCGTTGCCTGTACACCGGCGGCTAACGCTGCCGTCAAATCAATGACGGCCAGCGCGCCCACAATACAGGCGGCCACACAGGCCGGCTCCAGTCCCTGTTCAAGCCGTTCCACACAGAAGTTGCACTTGGTTATTTTTTTTGTGCGGGGATCGACCCGCGGGGCCTGAAACGGACAGGCCCCGGCACAGCTTTGACAGCCGCTGCAGGCCTGCGGCCGGTGCAGCACGATTCCGTCCCGCCGTTTATAGAAACATTTCTGAGGGCAAACCCGGATGCATTCAGGATTCTGACAATGGTTACAGGCCAGCGATAAAAAGCCTAACCCCCGGTTATCCTTGCTAAGCTGAATAACCCGGCGGTAATGCATCTGCGCGACAGGGTGCTCATTAAGGCAGGCCACCTCGCAGCCCCGGCAGCCCACACATTTACTCAGATCGATTAAAAAGCCAAGCTGCTTGCCCAAACAAGGCCCTCCCGTCTCAAGACCTCCGTACTAGTGGCTTTGTGCCCAGTCCATGCTTATAATATCTTCTTGTTAGAGTTCTTGCCTATAAAAAAAAATCCTGCAACGCTTGCGTGGCATAAGCTTATTCCTCTTTTTTTACACCTTTCACCCCTTCAACTTCGAATAATTTATCCATGATTTTAGACACGGTTCCCTGCATGGAAGCTAATGTAAGCGACAGAATCAAATGGCCCTCTTTTTTCTCAACCACATGAATATCTTTAATACTGATATTCTGACTGCCGAAAAAGGAGCCTACCCGCCCGATTTGTCCCGGTTGGTCCACAACAGTAACTAGTAGTGTGACATCACACGCGTTAATATAGGATTTCTCGATTTTTGACAGCCACGTCAAAGTAAGAACGGCCAACACAGTAGCAATAACGGCAAACGCATAATAGCCGCTGCCAACTGATAACCCAATAGCGGCTACTACCCACAGGCTAGCGGCGGTAGTCAAACCGATAACATTGAAGCCGTCTTTCATGATGGCGCCGGCGCCGAGAAAACCGATGCCGCTGATTACCTGGGCCGCGATTCTTTCCGGATCGGAGTTAGTCAGACCATATAGCGAAAAAAACTCCAACGAAATATTTAGTGATACAATCATGGTAAGACAAGCTCCCAACGATACTAACACGTGAGTGCGCAGGCCTGCAGACTTCCTGCGCCACTGCCGTTCATAACCGATAGCGGCTCCTAACATGGCGGCGGCAATCAGCCTTCCGGCTGCGTCAATAATTGTAATCATTACACCAGCCTCTTTCATTCCTATTGAACTGGCCAATCGGCGGCAAGTGTCCGCTCGCCCGGACCTGCATTGGCAATACCGTGGACCAACTGGGCTATATTCACAGCCCGGTCACCAACTCGCTCAATATACCGCACTGCTGTATGATAATCCAAAAAGGCTTCCTGCACCCAGGGATTGACGGACAAGATACATACTATATCCTGAAAAGCTTTTTTGTTGCTCCTGTTGACCAGCTTATCATCAGCCTTAATCGTTTCGATATTCCAGGAATTCAATTCCTTATAAGAGCTAAGAGCAGCATTTAACATTTTTATAGCAGTATCTCCCATTTGTGAGACCAT
>JAEZQV010000196.1 GCA_023441125.1 Bacillota bacterium | reverse complement strand
ATCACAGCTAAGTTTGCCGCCGCACTATCATGGCCTAGCTGCCAAGGTATGCCGCTCGATGATCGCCGGCGGTGCCGTTATTTTGGGGGAGGTGGAAAATTCAGTTGTATTTCCCGGCGTCTATATTGGGCCGGGAGCAAAAGTCAAGGACAGTGTTATTCTCCACCAGGTTCGCCTGGAAAGCGGCATTAGCGTCCATGGCGCCATTGTTATGCCCCGGACAGTGCTGAATGTCGCGACGGTGGCTGCTAACCGGACCGAGGGAGTTATCCAGGTTGCCGGCAGCCAACAGGCAATTGCAGCCGGTACACAGACACGGGTTAGCTTGGCGGGCTGATCGCCGGTTGCGATTAGCTATAAATTTAAGAATAGTTATCGTTCAACAAGGATTTTCTGCAAAAACAGCGAAATCTAATAGTAAATCCAGTAATTTACAATGAAAATAAAGGATGGTCAGCAATGGCGACAGTTTGGCTTACCGATTACGATTCCTATCTGTTTCATGAAGGCCGCAGTGCCCGCAGCTATAGCAAGCTGGGTGCACATCCGACAACAGAGGACGGCGTGCCCGGAGTATGGTTTGCCGTATGGGCACCGCATGCCGCCGCCGTCCGGATTATCGGTGATTTTAACGGCTGGGACGGCAGTGCCCATGTCATGACGAAAACGAGCACCTGCGGTGTCTGGACATTATTTGTTCCGGCAGTTAAGGCCGGTGCTTTATATAAGTATGAGGTTATCACCGCCTGGGGCGAAATTTTACATAAAGCGGACCCGTATGCCTTTGCCGCTGAAGTAAGGCCCAATACAGCCTCCCAGGTGGTTAGCCTGGAAGGTTACCGGTGGCAGGACAATGCCTGGTATGAGGCTAAAAACAAGCAGGTATCTTACGACCGGCCCATGAATATTTACGAGGTTGATTTAGGTTCCTGGAAGCGGGACATTAACCGGCAGCCCTTGTCCTACCGGGACATGGCGGCTGAGCTGGCAGCGTATGCCGTGGCGATGGGCTACACCCATATTGAACTCTTGCCGGTGGCGGAGTACCCATTCGACGGTTCATGGGGTTATCAGGCCACCGGCTATTATGCGGTAACCAGCCGGTATGGCCGGCCGCAGGATTTTATGTACCTTGTTGATTGCTGCCACAAGCAGGGACTTGGCGTTATTCTGGACTGGGTCCCCGGGCATTTCTGTAAAGATGCTCATGGGCTGGCCCGCTTTGATGGTACAACCCTGTATGAATATCGTGACGCCCACCGCAGTGAAAACCGCGGCTGGGGTACGCTGAACTTTGATTTAGGCCGGCCGGAAGTGATCAGTTTTCTAATCTCCAATGCCCTGTTTTGGCTGGATGTATACCATATTGACGGCCTGAGGATTGATGCGGTGGCCAATATGCTTTATCTCAATTATGGCCGGGAAGAGAGCGACTGGGCTCCGAACTGCCATGGCGGCACGGAAAATCTGGAAGGGATTCAATTTTTGCGGCGCCTGAATGAGGAAGTTTTTGCGGCATTCCCGCAGGCCTTAATGATTGCGGAGGATTCAACAGCCTGGCCCCTGGTTACCAAACCCACGTATGACGGTGGCTTAGGCTTTAATTTTAAATGGAATATGGGCTGGATGAACGACATGCTCCGGTATATGGAACTGGAGCCGGTCCATCGCCAGTATCATCACCAACTGGTAACCTTCTCCTTTATGTATGCCTTTTCTGAGAATTATGTGCTGCCGTTGTCCCACGACGAGGTAGTCCATGGCAAGCGGTCGCTGCTCGATAAAATGCCGGGTGATTACTGGCAGAAATTCGCCAACCTCCGTTGCTTTTACGGCTATATGATGGCCCATCCCGGCAAAAAACTGCTGTTTATGGGCGGAGAATTCGGCCAGTTTATTGAATGGAAGTATGATGACAGTCTTGACTGGCATTTGCTCGAATATGAACTGCATCACCAACTGCACGATTATGTCCGGGAGCTTAACCATTTCTATCTGGCCAATCCGGCTCTGTGGCAAAATGACCGGGACTGGCAGGGCTTCGCCTGGATTGACTGCCAGGATAGCCAGCAAAGTGTTATTGTATTTAAACGGCAGGGAAAAGAAGACGGAGATTTTCTCATTGCCGTATTGAACTTTACGCCGGTTGTCCGGCAGCAGTACCGGATCGGTGTACCGGCAGCCCGCTACTATCTTGAGGTTTTAAACAGCGATGAGACTCGCTTCGGCGGGTCGGGACAAGGCAATCCCGGCAAGCTGAGGCCGGAGGCAATGGCCTGGCACGATCAGCCTAACTCACTGGTGCTTACTTTGCCCCCTTTGGCGGTCGTTTACCTACAGCCGGCCGGCGTGGCCGGTTCCAAGCGGCCGCTGTCTGACAGCCGCAAACCCCGCAGCAGATTAAAAAGGAATAGGATAGGGAGAGTGGAGGATCTTGCTAAATAAAGAATGTGTGGCCATGATTTTAGCCGGCGGCCAGGGAACCCGCCTTGGCGCGCTCACCAAAAAGCTGGCCAAACCGGCGGTGCCTTTCGGCGGTAAGTACCGCATTATTGATTTTCCCCTGAGCAATTGCTACAACTCAGGGATTGATACTGTCGGCGTGCTAACACAGTACCAACCGCTGGCCCTGCATTCCTATATCGGCATCGGCAGCGCCTGGGACCTTGACCGGCGCAGCGGCGGGGTCTATGTTCTGCCGCCTTACATCCGGGAAAAAGGCGGCGAATGGTATAAGGGGACTGCGGATGCCATTTACCAGAACTTTAATTTTATTGAAATGTTTAATCCAGCGTACGTGCTGGTATTATCCGGTGACCATATCTATAAAATGGACTATTCGCTCATGCTTGATTATCATAAAAGCCGGCAGGCTGACGCCACCATTGCCGTTATTGAAGTACCCTGGAGCGAAGCGGGCCGGTTCGGCATCATGAACACGGCCGCGGAGGACCGGATTGTTGAATTTGAGGAAAAACCCAAGAATCCCAGGAATAACCTGGCCTCGATGGGAATATACGTATTTAGCTGGCCGGCGCTCAGGGCTTATCTGGCCGCCGACGCCACCGATACCCGCTCCAGCCATGATTTTGGCAAAAACGTCATTCCCCATATGCTGACCGCCGGCGAGCGGCTGTTTGCCTATCGCTTTGGCGGTTACTGGAAAGATGTTGGCACCGTGGAAAGTTATTGGGAAGCCAACATGGATCTGTTAGGCGATGAGCCGGCCCTGAATCTGTATGATTCGAGCTGGCGGATCTATTCTGTCAACCCTACCCAGCCGCCGCACTTTGTTGCGGACTCGGCCCATACGACCTGCTCGCTCATTACCGAAGGCTGCCAGGTGTTTGGTCAAGTGGAAAGATCGGTGTTGTTTCCCGGCGTCTATATCGGCCCGGGAGCCAAGGTCAAAGATTCCATTATCATGCCCTATGCCTCTATTGGTGCGGAGGCCATTATCAGCAGAGCCATCATCGGCCGCAAATCGGTTGTTGAAGCCGGGGCCCAGGTCGGAATGGAGGATGTGACTGAGCCGGAAACCAGCCCCTGGTTTTCCGGGATAACCCTTATCGGCGATAACCTGACCATTACCAGCGAAACGAGGATTAAACGCAATGCCTTGCTTGCCCGTCCTTAGACTCCCGGTGCCAAGCAGCAGGTTGTTAAAGGGAGGAAGTTTGTTTGAAGAATATAATGGGTCTGATTAATTTGCATGAAAGTTTTGATATGCTCCGGGAGTTAACCAGACACCGGCCGCTGGCGGCCGTCCCCTTTGCCGGGCGGTACCGTCTGATTGATTTTATTCTGTCCAATTATATCAATTCCGGCATAACCAATGTCGGGATTTTGTCAGCCGGCAACTCCCGCTCGCTCATGGATCATATCCGTTCGGGCAAGGAATGGGATCTGGCCCGTAAGCGGGACGGACTGTTTATGCTGCCTTCGCTGCATACCGGCAGTATCGAAGGCGCTTTCCCCAATGATTTAGTTGATTTTTTCAATAACCTGGACTATATTCGCAGCAGCTGCCAGCGGGACATACTGCTGGCCGGCAGCCGATCGGTCTGCAATGTTAATTATGAATCGGCCTATCAGTTTCATCTGGAGAAGAATGCCGATATTACCATGCTCTACAAGGAATACAGCCTGGCGGACGCCCGGCGGCTGACGCAGGTTACCATGCTGGAAACAGACGGCGACGGGCGGGTCGTGGATATGGAGATATCGCCTGTTAACGCCCATAGCAATAAACTGTCAATGGAAATGTATATTGTTAACCGCCAGCTGCTGATTGAGCTGATTGACGCCAGCATGTCCCGGGGCGGGACGAATGTAGCCCGGGATTGTTTTATGAAAAATCTAACGGCGCTTACTATCTACGGGTATCCCTTCCAGGGCTATTTGGCCCGCATTGGCTCTGTGCAGAGTTACTTTGATCACAGTATGGAGCTCTTGAACCCGGAAATATGGCAGGAGCTGTTCTTTGCCAACGGGTCCATCTATACCAAGGTTAAAGACGAAGCCCCGGCCAAGTATCAGCAGGATGCCAATGTGAAGTGCTCACTGGTTGCCAATGGCTCGGTGGTGGCGGGAAAAGTGGAGAACAGTATTCTGTTTCGCGGTGTCAAGGTGCATAAAGACGCCCAGATCAGCAACTGCATTATCATGCAGAAAGGCGAGATCGGACCGGGCGCTGTTCTCGAGAATGTAATTTGTGACAAGGATGTGAAAATTACTGCCGGGAAAAAGATCAAGGGCGAGTTAAATCACCCGATTGTCATTGAGAAGGGAACCGTGATTTGACATGCTGAAGGTATTATTTGTAGCATCAGAAGCTGCACCTTTTGCCAAGACCGGCGGGTTAGGCGACGTGATCGGCTCTCTGCCGAAAGCACTTAAAAAACAGGGGCTGGATGTACGGGTCATTATGCCGAAGTACAGTGCGATCGCCGACGAATTTGCCGCGCCGATGGTTAAGCGGGCCGCACTCACCGTACCTGTCGGCTGGCGCCGGCAGTACTGCGGGGTGTTTGAACTTGAGTACCAGGGGATTATCTGGTACTTTATCGACAATGAATACTATTTTAAACGGGACGGCCTGTACGGGCATTATGATGAAGCCGAGCGGTTCGCCTATTTTTGCCGCAGTGTTCTCAAGGCCTTGCCGCAGCTTGACTTTATGCCCGATATCATTCACTGCCACGACTGGCAGGCGGGACCGCTGGCGGCCATGCTCAGGCAGCAGTATCTTGTCCGCGATGTATACTCGGCAATCAAGACCGTCTTTACCATCCATAACTTAATGTACCAGGGAATTTTTCCCGGTGATATTCTGGGTGATCTTTTGGGCCTGCCAGCCAGCATGTTTACCGCCGACGGCCTGGAATTTTACGGTCAGGTGAATTTCCTGAAAGGCGGCCTGGCTTTTAGTGACGCTCTTACTACTGTCAGCCGGTCGTATGCCAAAGAAATTCAACAGCCCTATTTCGGAGAACAGTTAGACGGCTTCTTGGCCAGGCGCCAGGCCGATATTCGCGGCATTATAAACGGGATCGACTACGAACTATACAATCCGGCCAGCGATCCGGCCATTTTTACCAATTATACCTGGCGCGGCACCACCAAGCGTCTTGAAAATAAACTCAGGCTGCAGGCCGAACTGGGCTTGCCGGCCGGCCTGGAAATACCGCTTATTGGCATTGTCTCCCGGTTAGTGAGTTCCAAGGGGTTGGACCTGATTGCCCATGTCATGGAAGAACTATTAGCGCAGAATGTGCAGCTGGTCGTGCTGGGAACCGGGGAAGCCCGTTTTGAACACATGTTCCGTGAAGCCGCTTGGCGTTATCCGCACAAGGTTTCAGCCAACATTGCTTTTTCCGATACGCTGGCGCATAAAATTTATGCCGGGTCCGACATGTTCCTGATGCCGTCCCGCTTTGAACCCTGCGGTATCGGTCAGCTGATCGCCCTGCGGTATGGCAGTATTCCCATTGTCCGGGAGGTTGGCGGCCTGAAAGACACGGTTACGCCCTATAACGCTGCCGCCGGTACCGGCAACGGTTTTTCTTTTTTTAATTACAACGCCCATGAGATGCTAAGTGTTATCGAGGAGGCCATTGACTTATACCGGGACCGGTCACAGTGGGTTAAACTGGTTAAAAATGCTATGCGGGGTGACTACAGCTGGCAGCATTCGGCTACAGAGTATCGCCTTCTTTATGAAAGTCTGGTAACAGGCTAAACGTCAATGAACAGGCGGCCGCAGCTGTACGGTGTCAAGTCAATTATATGATGGGTGGGAGAGGATGGAGGCCATGTTTACTTCTATAGAGGAATTCAAACAAGCATTTATCGAGAAACTGCAGACTCTGTTCGGACAAAGTCTTGATGAATCATCACTTACCGACAAGTACACCGCCCTTAGTACCCTGATCCGTGAAATCATCAGCAAGCGCTGGTACGAGTCCAACCGGCAGTACCGGGTTACGAAAGAAAAACAGATTTACTACTTTTCGATGGAGTTTTTGCTGGGGCGTTTACTGGGCAGCAATCTGTTCAATCTTGGGTTGACAGAGATTTGCCAACAGGGGCTCAAAGAACTTGGCATTGACCTGGCTGACTTAGAAGCCGTGGAGTCTGACGCCGGTCTGGGCAATGGCGGTCTCGGGCGTTTGGCGGCCTGCTTCCTGGATTCCATGGCCTCGCTGCAATTGCCTGGTCACGGTACCGGTATCCGTTACCGGCACGGTATGTTCGAACAAAAAATTATCGACGGCTATCAGATAGAACTGCCCGACAACTGGCTGCGAGACGGTTATGTCTGGGAAACCCGCAAGGCCGACCGGGCGGTTACCGTGAAATTCGGCGGGACTGTCCGGCTGGAAGAACAGGGCGGCCGCCTGGCGGCCATTCATGAGAATTATGAACCGGTACTGGCGGTGCCCTATGATGTGCCGGTGGTCGGCGCCAACTGCAATACCGTGAACACGCTGCGCCTGTGGAGTGCAGAAAACAATCATTTTGATTTTTCGTCCTTCAGCAAGGGGGACTTCTTAAAAGCCGTGGAACAAAAATATTCGCTGGAGGCCACCTCGCAGATTCTGTACCCTGACGACAATTACCCCGAGGGCAAGACGCTGCGGCTTAAGCAGCAATACTTCTTTGTGTCGGCCGGCTTGCAGAGCATTGTCCGGCGCTATAAGCGGACCCACGGGGGAACGCCGGCTGACCTGGCCGGCATTCATCGCAAGATTGCCGTTCACATTAATGATACGCACCCGGCGCTGGCTGTGCCGGAGCTGATGCGCCTCCTGATGGATGAA
Organism: Bacillota bacterium; assembly: GCA_023441125.1. Next base: position 7,266 of record JAEZQV010000196.1, on the reverse strand, counting down.
GAGGGACTCGGCTGGGATGAGGCCTGGACAGCCACCCGTCAGACGATTTCCTATACCAATCATACCATTTTGCCTGAGGCGCTGGAGAAGTGGCCGGTTGAACTGGTGCAGACGCTGCTGCCGCGCATGTATATGATTATTCATGAGATCAATGAGCAGTTTTGCGCGGACCTGTGGCAAAAATATCCCGGGAACTGGGACCGGATCCGGTCCATGGCCATTATCAGCGACGGTTATGTCCATATGGCCCATCTGGCTGTTGTCGGCAGTCACAGCGTCAACGGCGTGGCCGAGGTGCACAGCAATATTCTCAAGAATGAAGTGCTGGCCAACTTTCACCAGTTTTATCCACACCGTTTTAACAATAAGACCAACGGCGTTACTCACCGGCGCTGGCTGGCCAAATCCAATCCCGCCCTGACTTCCCTGATTAGTGAAACGATCGGCCAGGGCTGGCTGGCTCATCCCAACGAACTGGCCAATCTGCACCGGTATGCCCAGGAGCCGGCCTTTCAGGCCGGTGTTAAAGCCGTCAAGCAGGCTAACAAGGAACGTCTCGCCCGCTATATTCAGGATAAAATGTGCCTGGCGGTGGATGTCAATTCCATTTTTGACGTGCAGGTCAAACGCATTCATGCCTATAAGCGGCAGACGTTAAATGCCCTGCACATTCTGGATTTATATAACCGCCTCAAAGCCAACCCCAATCTGGACCTGGTTCCGCGGACCTTTATTTTTGCCGGCAAATCGGCTACCGGCTATTATTTGGCCAAAAGGATTATAAAATTTATCAATACTTTGGCCCAGGTCATTAATAATGACCCGGCTATCGGCGGTAAGATTAAAGTGGTTTTTCTGGAGAATTACAGTGTGTCGCTGGCTGAGCTTATTATTCCGGCCGCCGACGTCAGTGAGCAGATTTCCACCGCCAGCCGCGAGGCTTCCGGTACCGGCAATATGAAATTTATGATGAACGGCGCCGTTACCATCGGTACGCTGGACGGGGCCAATATCGAAATCGGGGAAGAAGTGGGCGACGACAATATTGTGATTTTTGGTCTGACTGCCGAGGAGGTACTAAACTATTATAAGCATGGCGGTTATAATGTGCTGGACGAATACCACGGCAATGCGCGCATCAAGACGGTCGTGGACCAGCTGACCAACGGTTTCCTGCCGGTCAGCCCGGATGAGTTTGACAGTATTCAGCACTCCCTCCTGCGCACCAATGATGAGTATTTTGTTTTAAAAGACTTTATGCCTTATATGACGGCCCAGCAAAAGATTAATGACCTATACCGCGATCAGCACCGCTGGCAGGCCATGGCTGTTAATAATATAGCCTTTTCCGGCCGGTTTGCCAGTGACCGCACAGTTTCTGAATATGCAATCGGTATTTGGCGGGTTAAACCGGTAGTAATCCGGGAAGTTTAATACCGGAGGCGGATAATTATGAACCAGCACTGGATTCTGCATGATTCCCATAGTGCAGAGTTTCGCAGCCCCTTTGGGGCTGTTTCTTGTCATAGTAACGTATTGCTTACCCTGGCGCTTGATGCGCAGGCACCGCCGGCAGAAACCGTGCTGCTCAGACTGTGGCAGGACGGAGTGGGTGAAACCGTTAACCCGATGCAGTATTCCCGGGAAGCCTATGGCCGGCGGTATTATGAAAGCGTTGTCACCGTACCGGAGAGACCCGGCGTTATCTGGTATTATTTCATCGTCAGGCAGGCCGGACAGGTTTACTATTATGGCAATAATGAGGCGACAACCGGCGGTGTGGGCCAAATCACCGATTCGCCGCCGCCGTCCTACCAGATCAGCACCTATCTGGCCGGCGCTGTCACGCCCCGGTGGTTTAAACATGCCGTGGTGTACCAGATTTTTGTAGACAGATTCTATAACGGCCAGCCGGACGGACGAATACTGAATCCCCGGCCCGGCAGCCTGCTGCATGCCGACTGGCAGGATACGCCGGTATATACGCGGGCTATGGATACAGGGGCTATTTTGGCCTATGACTTTTTTGGCGGCAATCTGGCCGGGGTAATCGCCAAGCTGCCGTATCTGGAGAGCCTGGGGATTACGGCCATTTATTTCAATCCGGTATTTGCCTCGCCTTCCAATCACAAATACGATACGGCCGATTACAAAACCATTGACCCGATGTTCGGGGACAATGCGCTCTTCGCCGCGCTGTGCGCCCAGGCAAGCGAACGGGGCATTGCCGTTATCCTGGACGGGGTTTTCAGCCACACCGGCAGTGACAGCATCTACTTCAACCAGGACGGGACTTACACCGGCACCGGCGCCTGCCAGTCGCCGGCTTCCCCCTATTATTCCTGGTACAAGTTTTCCGAATACCCGGACAAATACGAGTGCTGGTGGGGGATTGACAACCTACCTAATGTTAATGAGGAAAATCCTTCTTACCAGCGGTTTATCATTGACGGACCGGACAGTGTACTCCGGCAATGGCTGGCGCTGGGCATCAAAGGCTGGCGGCTGGATGTGGCCGATGAGCTGCCGGAGTCCTTTTTGAAGAAATTTTATAAAACCTTGAAAGCAAGCGATCCGGAGGCCGTCCTGATCGGTGAGGTGTGGGAAGACGCGTCCCATAAAGTGGCCTATGGGACGCTGCGTCAGTATTTTGACGGCACCGAACTGGATGCGGTCATGAATTATCCTTTCCGGAAGCTGGTCCTGGACTTTATACTGGGCTGGCGGGATGCGGCGGCCGTACACCGCGACCTGTTCAGCCTATATGAGAATTACCCGCCAGAGAACTTTTACGCCAGCTTAAACATTGTCGGCAGCCATGATGTGCCGCGCATTCTGACGCTGCTGGCCGAGGCACCGCCGGAGGAAGAGCAAAGCAAGCTCAATGTGTTTAAGCACCGGCTTACGCCGGCCCAGCGGGAACTGGGACTGGCCAGGCTCAAGCTGGTGGTTTTATGGCAGATGACTTTTCCGGGAGCTCCCTGCGTTTATTATGGCGATGAAGCCGGTCTGGAAGGCTACAGCGACCCGCTGAACCGCCGCACGTATCCATGGGGCTTAGAAGACCAGGAACTGCTGGCCTGGTACAAAAAAATGATTGGTTTGCGCCGCGCCTATCCTGTTTTCAGGACCGGCGAATGGCTGCTTTTAACCGCCGCCGGCGATGTCTATGGCTATGTGCGCCGCATCCGGGGCGGCCGGGATGTGTTTGGCGATCTGGCGGAGGATAATACGGCCGTCATTGTGTTTAACCGCAGCCGCGAACGGGGCGCAACCGTGAATATCGACATTGCTGCCTGGTTTGCCGACCAGAATTATATTGTGGACGCTTTGACCGGGGCTGCGATCGAACTGCCGGACGGAGGGCAGCTGGAGCTTTCGCTGCCGCCGCTTGCGGGGCGTATCCTGCTGGCCCATACGGACCAGCAGGCTGAGGACCGGCCGCGGTCCGCCGGTATCCTGCTGCACCCAACTTCGCTGCCGGCGCCGTTTGGGATTGGGGATCTGGGACCGGAGGCATACCGGTTTGTGGATTTTCTGGCTGCAGCCAAGCAACAGTTATGGCAGTTTTTGCCGCTCAATCCGGTGGGCTTTGGCGATTCGCCCTATCAATGCCTGTCGGCTTTTGCCGGCAATCCCCTTTTGCTGTCACCGGAAAAGCTGGTCTCTGCCGGCTGGCTGGCCGCCCATGAATTGCCGCCGGTCCCAACCGGCCGGAATGATTCCGCTGCCGGCTATATCGATTTTCCGCAGGTTAAGCTGTGGAAAGATAAAATTTGCCGGCTGGCTTTTGCCCGTTTCCACAGTGCCGGGCAGGCGGGATACGCCCGCTTTATAGAACAGGCCGCTGACTGGCTTAACGATTATACGCTGTTTATTGCTGTGAAAAAGCATTTCGGCGGTTTGCCCTGGAATGAATGGGACCGCGCTATCAGGCGGCGTGAACCGGAAGCCGTCGAATATTACCGGCAGAAACTGCAGGCAGAGATAGACTATCAGGCTTTTTTGCAGTTTGTATTCTGGGAACAGTGGCAGGAACTGAAGGTGTATGCCAATAAGCGGGGAATCCGGCTGTTCGGTGATTTACCGCTGTTTGTAGCCCATGACAGCGCCGATGTATGGTCCCGGCCGAACCTGTTTGCCCTGGATGCGGCGGGCAGCCCGGTTAAGGTAGCCGGCGTACCGCCGGATTACTTTAGTGCTACCGGGCAGCTATGGGGCAACCCGCTGTATGACTGGGAAACCATGGCCCGGGATGATTACCGCTGGTGGCGCAACCGCCTGCAGGTATTGCTGGCTTTGGTAGACGTGATCCGTATCGACCATTTCCGGGGTTTTGAAGCCTACTGGGAAATCCCGGCCGGTGATCAGACGGCCGAAAATGGGCGGTGGGTAGCCGGTCCGGGGGGCAAATTTTTTGCCGTGCTGGAAAAGTATCTGGGCAAACTGCCGCTGGTAGCTGAGGATCTGGGCGTTATCACCGCCGGGGTTAACCGGCTGAAACACAAATTTGGCTATCCGGGCATGAAAGTATTGCAGTTTAGTTTTGGTGACGGGGGGACGGCGCCTGACTTCCCTTATAACACCGGTGCCAACACCATCGCTTACACCGGTACGCACGATAATGACACCTTGCTGGGCTGGTGGCAAAAACTCGCTGATGATAACCCTGGGTTACAGAGCCTGATTATCAAGCATCTTAAAAGGCTGAAGCTGGGTGAGGACTGGAGTGACGCGGGGGTATGCGACCAGCTCATCCGCCTGACCTATCTGAGCCGGGCCGACACCGTTATCCTGCCGCTGCAGGATGTGTTGGGCTTAGACACCACCGCCCGCATGAATACGCCGGGGACCGTCGGGGGCAACTGGGGCTGGCGGCTGCCACCCGGGCTGCTGACCGAGGAAGTAGCCGGCCGGCTGGCCGGCTGGGCCGCCCTGGGCGGCCGGGATAATCACCATGGGTAGCGGCAAGCATTGAATGTACAAATTTGTACGGTGGGCAATTTTTGTCAGCCACAGAAAACCCGGGAGTAGTACTACTCCCGGGTTTTCTGCGGCTTAGACGGGCCTTTTGTCTTGGCATGCTTATTGCAATGGAATAAAGTACTGCTTTTGATAAGAGAACTATTACAGGAAGAGGGGCTGACATGGATCAAAGGAGAATTCCGATAGTCGTACAGCTAGGGGGGATGTTTGGCACAGCCATTGTGCTCTTAACGGCCGTAATTGGCATACTTGTCTATAACTATTACTCAGCTTCCCGGGATTTTGGCCAACTGCTCAATCATACCGTGGTGCGCACCATGGTGGTAAAAACGGCCCAGAACGATTTTAGCAGCGGCTTGGCCGGCGCCTGGGCGTATCTGGCGTACTCAGACGCTAATTTTGAAAAAAACGCCAAAGAAAACATAACGAAAAGCTACACAGCGATCAAGGACTTTACCGCAACCACCCAGGTGGCGGCAACCAGACAGGAAGCGGAAAAGCTGGAAAAGATGCTGGCAGACTACACCCTGCTGCTTGATAAACTATTTGCCGCCAAACGGGGCAATGAAGCCGGTTTTACCAGTTTGCTGGCGCAAATTATGAGTTTGAACAGTCAGATCGACCAACAGTTTGACAAGACGGTGGCAGCCCAGGACAAAACGCTGAAAGACAAAACAGCCTCCCTGCTGCAAGATACCGCCCGGGATGTGGTTCTGTTCCTTGCTGTCAGCGCAATTGCCGGCATGACTGTCATTGCGGTGGCCGCCTGGTACAGCCTCAATACCGTAAAAAGGATCAGGAAGGTACGAGCCGAGCTGGCAGCCATCAGCAATCTGGATTTGTCCACTGCTGACATCAGACCGGCGAGAAATGACGAAATCGGCGATATTACCATCGATTTGGGGGTGATGAAAAAGGCAGTACTGGCCATAGTGTATCAGATCAAGCACAATTCCGATATGCTGGCGGCAGCCAGTGAGGAGCTGACGGCCACCGTGGAAGAACAATTACGGGGCACGGAAACAGTAGCCAGAACCATCAGTGAAATTGCTGCCGGTTCAGTACAGAACAGCAATCATATCAATGATATTTCGGCGGTGGTGGAAGCGGTCTCGGTCAAAGCGGCAGCAATGAGCAGCAGTGCGGCGGAGGTGAACCGGAGTACGCATACGGCGGTAACCGATGCCAATAGCGGTGTAAGCCTGATCCAGCAGGTGGTAGCGCAAAATGGCACCATTGAAAAGACCATGGCGGATATTAGTCAGGTGTCGGCCTCACTGGTCAAAGGCTCAAGCGACATTCAGGAAATTGTTACGGTGATCCGGAATATTGCCGGGCAAACCAATCTCCTGGCTTTAAATGCAGCGATTGAGGCGGCGCGTGCGGGCGAAGCCGGCCGGGGCTTCGCCGTAGTGGCCGATGAGGTGCGGAAACTGGCGGAACAAAGTGCGGCCGCCACCAACCACATTGGCGAAATTATTGAAAAAATGACAGCCGATATTAGTTTTGCCGTACGCGCCGTGGCGGTTGCCAACCAGGAAGTCGAGGCCGGCAAAGCGGTTACCGGCCAGGCCCGGCAGGGATATCAGGAGATTATTAACAAGCTGGGACAGGTTAAAGGCGGAATCGAACAAATCACACTGGCGGTCGGTGAGACGGCCAAAGCCATGCAAACCATTGTTGCCGGCGTTCAGAACATTAGCGCCGTGGCCGAGGAAACAACGGCAAGCACCGAGACGGTGGCTGCCGCTGCCCAGGAGCAAGACGCCAGTATGCACGAAATAAACGCCAATGCCGGCGATTTGGCTAAGATGGCAACCGCACTGAATGGTATCGTATCCCGCTTTAAAATTACATAACAGTAAGCGGGTTAACCCGCTTACTGTTATTTTTAAGGCGCGTGCACAAATAATAAGCATATACAGCGGATAGCGGGAATTTTAGATAACTAACAGATAACGAGAAATTGTTCTTAATTAAGATATTTTTCTAACAGATAACTATTGACAAAAAATCCCTAGCCGCAGTACAATGAAATTAATACCATACTGGTCCGGTATGTATTGTGATAAACAGAAGGTGGTGACGGTGTGCAGCTAAATCAGGCCACGGACTATGCATTCCGCGTTGTACTTTATCTGGCAGGGCTGCCGTTAGGGGAGGTGATAAGTGGCGTTACCATTGCTGAAAGTCAGAACATTCCCCGCAGGTTTCTCCAAAAGATCATGCGCTCGCTGGCGGCCGCCGGGCTGGTCAAGTCGTACCGCGGCGTGGAAGGCG
>JAEZQV010000180.1 GCA_023441125.1 Bacillota bacterium | reverse complement strand
CTAGTGCCCTGGCCGAAGAAATTGGTAAAGAAATCGCACTGCAGGGCGCAATATTGTTCACCGGCGGAACCAACGGGGTAATGGGGGCAGTTTCCCGCGGAGCCAAACAGGCCAACGGCTTGGTTGTAGGCATTTTGCCGGGCGACGCCAGGGACGCAGGCAACAATTATATCGATGTGCCGATAACAACCGGGTTAAGCTATGACTACCGCAGCCTGATATTAGTGCATTCTTCCGATGTACTGATTATGATTGCCGGCGGCAACGGCACGCTGGGCGAATTATCGGCCGCCTACCTGAACCGCAAGCCGGTTGTTATTGTAGAAGCTTCCGGCGGCTGGGCGGCAAGAGTGCGGGGCGCAGCCTACGACGGCTCTTATCTTGATGAACGGAAATGGGTAAAACTTGACTATGCCAATACCGCCAAAGAGGCGGTTGCTTTGGCCGTGAACCGGGCAGCCGAACTGCCAGGGCCGGGAAATAGTAACACAGACAAGCCGGATGGAGAACAGCCTGCCACTTGATAAAATAAAAATAGAAATCCGCCAAATTCCTCTGCAAACGGAATAATCGGCGGATTTTTTTGCAGCCTGCAGCGCGGGGATTATATAAGTTTATATAAGGCTAACGCCTGGTAAAGGCCGTCCTGATCCACACTGGCGGTCACATAATCAGCATGCGCTTTCAGGTCGGGGTGAGCGTTGCCCATCGCAATCGCTACCTCCACATGCTTAAACATATCCAGGTCATTTAACCCGTCGCCGAAGCAGTAGGACTTATAACCGGTAAGCTTCAGACGGGTAAGAACCTCGCCCACGGCCACCCCTTTGCCGGTATCTCCGGCAAAGACATCATAGCCATGTTGCATTTCTTTCAGCGGAATAAACCGCAAAAACGCAAGCTGGTCTTTTAAGTAATCGTACTCTGCGGTAAAAAACGCATTAATTTGAAAAATCTCTTCCTGCGCCTGTAATTTATCTTCTGCCGGACTGAGTTTCACCTGCAAAGTTGTCAGGAATTCCTCAATGTATTTGTCCTGGTTGAATGCTACCGACTTATCAGGCGTGTGCAGTATGTAAGATATCTTATCGCCAAAGGCCGCCATCGCCTGGCTCAGGATACCGGCCTCAATCGGATTGCGGTAAATCACCGAGCCTTTGTAGGTAGCCAGACTGCCATTGGAAGAAATAATGATATCGGCAAGCCCCAGCAGATTTTCATCCTGCAGCATCTTAAGCGACCGCCCGGTCGCCAGCGCAACTGCAGTCCCCTGTTGTTTCAGCATTTGAATACCCTTTAGGGCCGACGGCGGAATACGGTTGCTGGCACGGTCAACAACGGTGTTATCTACATCAAAAAAGACAATGCTCTTCATCTGGTCTCTCCTTGCTGGCAGCATATCCCGACAGGATATGTTTCGTATGTTCCGAAAACGACGGAAATAGTCTTATGCTTTCCAAACCCGTGATGCTGCTAAACCGGTTATGCGCGCAATCTGGCGGATGCTGGCGCCGTCAACGCTTTTCATGGCCCGCAGTATCTCATCTTGTTTATCTTTTGTTTCCTGGCAGATTTTTATCGCCTCCAGGCCAAATTGCTGCCTGACCATTTGCCGGAGGTTTTCGTCGCTTATTTTGACCCGGATATCCTGGACTTCAAGACAGACATCGTTGTTAGGCTCACTGGAAAACTGCACAAACCGCCGGATGGCCTCATCGGTTTTAGCAGCAAACAGGGTCAAGGCATAATAGGTATCCACGAGCCGGCCAGGATCGGTATACTCGCTGTAACTGCTCCAGGGATACGCCGCTGCGTCGTTTACCAGTTTGGCCTGAACCGGGTTCTGGTGAATATAGCGCAACACCGTTAAGAAATAGCTGTCTGATTCCACGGGCTCACTGACAAACCGTTCCTGAAATAAATGCCCGCAGCGGTCATGTTTGCCGTTATACCAGATTACGTAGCTGGAACTGACGCGCTGAATCGTCATACTAATCGATTCCCGGGCTTCCTGCAACAGAATATGGACGTGATTATCCATTAAGCAGTAGGCAAAAATCCTGCATTGGCTGATCTCTTTGCATTTTGCCAGAACTTCCAGCAATTTGAGCTGGTCTTCCTCATCCTCGAAGATACTTTGCCGGTTGATGCCGCGCAAAATGATATGATAGATGCCGCTGCTACTTTTCTCCCTGGGTTTTCTTGCCACAATCTTCACCTCTGAGGAGATTATACCACTTCCCCGCTCATCGAACAAGGTCCCTGTCCCCCTGTTCGATGCTGACCGCTGAGGAAATTATAACATTTCCTGCTTTCCGCAAAACACTCCCTGTTCTTTAGTTGCCGGTGAGTGGCAAAAGTCCGCCGTTTCCATATTCATCGGAATAACGGCGGACTTTTTGTTTCTCCTTATGGCGGCGGTAGTCATTCTTCCGGTCGGTCCAGACCGGAGCCAGCTTGACTTCCGGGGTCATGGCCCGGTTGGGCTTGCCGGCAATCTTCAGGGTATTGGGGTTAATAGTGCCACATTTTATGATTTTTTTACTTTTGGACATGGTGAAACACCTCCTCTTACTATCATTATAGCCGCTCCGCCCTTATTATGCAATTGGCCGGCGACCGGCGGCGCGGGTACCTGCCGGGGAAAAGGAACAGCGTCGCTGCCAGCGAATACATACCGTAACAGGGGTAAAAGCCAGTAGCGGAAGAAAGGAGACCTCCTTGTGGATTCTAAAGTTCTGTATTCCTATTGTTTGACAAAGCCGGGAGCCTGGGAAGATTATCCGTTCGGCCCTGATATCATTGTGATCAAGGTTGCCGGCAAAATATTCGCCCTGCTGTGGCGGCGCGGCGGCCAGGATACGCTGTCGCTGAAATGCAATCCCGACTATGCCGAGGTATTACGTCAGCAATATCCGGGCGTAACGCCTGGCTATCACCTGAATAAGCGCCATTGGAACACCGTGCTGCTGGACGGCCGGATTCCGGAAAACGAAATCCGGCATTTCATCGATCACTCTTACGATTTGGTATATAACTCCCTGCCCAAACGGGTGCGGACAAAATCCGGCGGCGACTGGTAACCCGGCGCAATGCTTGTCTACTCCCGGAGGCCCTCAAGCCGCAGCAGCGCGGCCTTTTTATCAAGGCCGCCGGCATAGCCGGTCAGGCTCTGGTTGCTCCCCACCACCCGGTGGCAGGGAACCAGGATGGAAATGGGATTGTGCCCGACGGCGCCGCCGACCGCCTGGGCAGACATGGAAGGAAGGCTTCTGGCCCGGGCAATCTGGTGGGCAATTTCACCATACGTACTGGTCTGCCCGTAAGGAATGCTGAGCAGGATAGCCCAAACCGCCTGCTGAAAGGCGGAGCCCCGGGGCGCAAGCGGTATGGTGAAGTTTGTGTCCTTGCCGACAAAATAGCCGTTTAGCTGGGCCTGGAGCTCCCTAAACAGCGGTTGTTCCGGCGCGGTATGCCAGTCGGCTGTACAGGCGGGATAATATTTCTGGCCGATAAACCATAAGCCGGTGAGTCCAGTCTGGTCGGCGGCGGCAGTCATCGGCCCCAGGGGGGTCACGATAGTGGCGGTATATATCATTTTGCGGGACAACTCCTTTCGGGATTGGATTCATTAGTCAGCGAGTTCCACAGGGTGATGGTGGCATAAGAACGCCAGGGACTCCACTGTTGGGACAAAGCCGGAATTTCAGCCGGCGCTACCATGGCCAGCGCCTTTTTCACCCCGTAGTCGGTATGCGGAAATGCATCCGGCCAGCTCAAGGCGCGCATGGCGATATACTCTACCGTCCAGGGACCGAAGCCGGGCAGGGCCAGGAGTTTTTTCATCGCTGCCGCCGGGTCGGCATGATAGGTGAGGGTAATCTCGCCGGTTGCCAGGGCGGTAGCCAAAGCCAGAATGGAACGGGCCCGGGCGCCGATGATGCCCAGCGGTCCCAGGTGGTTTTCCACCGGCATTGCCAGCGCCAGCAGGTGCTCAGGCGCGGGGAACAGGTGTGTAAGTTCGGCAAACGGGGTAGCTATGGGCTGGCCGAATGCGGTGGCAAAGCGCATGGCCAGGGTCCGGGCCGCTTTAACGGTAATCTGCTGCCCTAAAACAGCCCGGACCGACATTTCAAATGGATCGAAGCAGCCCGGCAGACGCAGGCCGGGTACGACCATAACCGGGAAAAGTTCATTCATGGACGCCAGCTTGTCCGCAATTTCCAGCGGGTTGCAGCTGGTATCAAACAGCTGTCGGACTCTGGCCAGCACCTGGGGCAGAACAGGCAGCAAAGCCGGCGCCAGGGTTACCGCCAGCGCGTTTTTCGCCGGCCTGTTGGCCACTGTGATCCAGCCCTGAAAACGATTGGCGCCTTTCGTTACGGCAACCGTGCGGCAGTACACGCCGGCAGACACGCTTTCGACACCGGGAATGGCCCGGCTGGCCAGAAAAGCAATCAGTTTATCCCAGGCATACGGGGGACGGTAACCGAGCGACAGCGTTATTCCCGCCTGCGGATCGGCCATAGCCGGCGCCGATTTTCTGAGACTGCCGGGCGTTAGCCGGTAACGCGCTTTGAACAGCGCGTTAAAGCGGCGAATACTGCCGAAACCGGCGAACATGGCGACATCGGTTACCGCCAGCCGGGTATCGGTGAGCAAGCTTTTCGCCAGCAGCAGCCGCTGGGTCTCACGGTACTGCACGGGCGAAACCCCGTATTCCTTTGTAAAGATCCGGCGCAGATGCCGGTCGGTAATATTGAGCCTGGCGGCAAGATCACTGATTTTGCCGTTGACCAGGAAGTCATCTTCCATAAGCTGTACCGCGCTCCGGGCCAGCCGGGCCACAGCATCGATGGGGGCCAGTCCGGGGGCCAGTTCCGGCCGGCATTTGAGGCAGGGCCGGTAGCCGGCGGCTTCGGCGGCGGCGGCGCTGACAAAATAAGTGCAATTGGTTTCTTTGGGGGATTTTACCCGGCAAACCGGCCGGCAATAGATGCCGGTAGAGGAAACCCCGACAAAGAAGCGGCCGTCAAAACGGGTGTCGTGGGTCCGCAAGGCCGCATAGCAGGCCTTGTCATCTAAAAGCATGGTTGGTACCTCCCCGTATCAATCTACTGTGTCTAATTATAGCACAGGATTTAAAAAGTACTGGCCATTTTCGGACATGATGTTTGTGCCTGTCTTGGCCGCCCCCTGCTGTGTTGGTATAAGCAGACTTAGCTGCAGGTGGGATTTTAACCCTGTGAAGCTGAGGCGTCGAATAAAATAAGGCTCAGTCTGCTCCGCAAGCGGAAACAAACTGAACCTTAAACATTTCCTTAAACACTTTAAATCAGATCTTTTTGCGGTTCCCCATTCACAAAAGTCAGCGTACCGGGCGCTGAGATCACTTCAATATCAGCATGGGCCAATGCTGCCGGCAGCAGCGGCTCACTAATGAGCACATCTGTCAGTTCCAGGGTATTTTTTATCCAGACAATTTTATGTTGTCCAGGCTTAACTCCGTTACACATTTTGACCGCTGTACGGATAGCATCTTCCGCCGTGGCGGCTACCAGCGGAATTTTGGCTGCTTCTACTTCGGTACTCGTAAAAACATTGGTGTACATGCTGATATAGTCTATCTTATCGAACAGTTTACGGGTAGTGACATCAACCATGCCCACACCGTTGGCATTGCCGTGCGACTCTTCCGTGACATCCAAAATGACGCCTTTTTTGAAACCAGGACCGCCGCTTACGCATTTTGTAATATACAGCCCGGTCACATTCGGGTCTTGTCCGTCGCCGCTGATATTCTTGCCGATTTCATCAATAATGAGGACGTCAAACTGGTCAAACATAATGCGCCCCATCAGCCGGCGCGCTTCCGCCAGCAAAGCCTTTTCCCGCTCTAATGACAAAATGTCGGCTTTCGGCACGACTTCTATTTTATAAGTATCCTCAAAGGCATTTTCCACGAGAGCAACGGCAAATAATATACTTACCCTGGCCGCAATCATGCAGCCAATCCTGGGTATCAGCTCGGTAAAGCTGGCAAAACCATGGCTATGAACCGAATCGGCTCCTATTTGCTTGCCAAGCCCGATTACCAGCATTTTGCAAATCCCGCTTTCAATGGGCCCGCGGAAGCAGGTATGCGGTTTAATCCGCGGAATGATAACGATACCGTCGGCCTTAAGCGCACTCTGGGCAACATAGATAGGAAAGCCCGGCTCTACTTCACCAATACACGCCACATCCATCGACGCATCTACCGGCACGCCCATAGTTTCTTCACAAATACCGAACGAGGCTAATAACTCAGCCTGCCCTTCAGCACAGGCGCCGCCATGACTGCCCATCACCGGAATAAGAAAAGGGATGGCGCCCGCTTCTTTCAGAGCGTCAACCACCGTCTTGGTAATTACAGCAATATTGGCCACTCCGCGGCTGCCTACGCCAACGGCAATTCGCTTGCCAACCAGGTCTTTTACATGAGGAGCCATTTTTTCGCGCACTTCGCCTGGAATGTCTTCCACCTTTTTCCTGCTGAATTTCTGCTTAATATGCACAAATCGCGGCAGTTCGATTTTGGGAAACTTACTTAAATCCAGTGATTGCATAGCGTACATCCCCTAACTACATAATTGGTGAGAGCAGCTGGGAAACAGCCACTCTCACTTTTTTTTGACAATTATTGATAAGTTGCAATATTTATTTGGAAGCATCTGCAGCCGCTTTTGAATTTGAACCGATGCCGAGAGGAATGGAAAATAACAGCAAGGCGGCGGCTATGAAGCCGGAAACAGCAATGGCATACAGGCCCGCGCTGGAATTATGGAAAGTCTGTTCGGCCCATACCCGCAAGTTGGGAGCAAGAAAACCGCCCAAATTACCCATTGAGTTGATAAAGGCAATCCCGCTGGCTGCTGCAACACCGCTCAAAAACCGGCTGGGCAAGGTCCAGAAAACCGGTTGGCAAGCCAGGTTGCCGCAGGCAACTACACATAAGGCCAGAATGCCCAATAGCGGGTTGCCGGTAGCGGAAACAATGAAGCCAACGCCTGCCGCCCCAATAATGGCGGCGGCCAAAGTACCGCGTTTGCCTGTTTTGTCGGAATACCGGGGCAGCAGCACAGTGGCGGCTAACGCGCAAATCCAGGGAATAGCGCTAACCAGCCCCACCGTAAAGCCTACCTTTTTGCCTAACAGTCCGGCTACGTGTGTGGGTAAATAAAAGTTTAAACCATAGTTGCTGACTTGAATCATAAAACATATGGCCGCCAAATACCATACCTTAGAATTGCCCAAAACCTTAAGCGCACCAATATGCTCCTGTGATTTGCCGGCGTTTTCAGCTGCCAGTTCAGCTTGCAGAGAATTTTTTTCATCCTCAGAAAGCCAGTTGGCATCCTTAGGTTTATCAACAAGATACCAGTAAGCCCAGACGCCGACAACTGCGGCCAACAGTCCTTCCACCAAAAACATCCATTGCCAGCCGCTAAAGCCTAGTGTTCCGTGCATATCCAACAGGAATCCGGATAAGGGGGAGCCAAAAACAAACGCCAGCGGCGGCCCCAGCCAAAAGAGCCCCATCACTGAGCTGCGATTCCGTTCCGTAAACCAGTAGGTAAGGTAGTAAACAATTCCCGGCATAAAGCCAGCTTCGGCAATACCTAACAGAACCCGTAAGGTTAAAAATTGCGTTTCCGTCGTTACCCAGGCGAAACCGGCCGAAACCAGACCCCAGGTGATCATGATGCGGGCTAACCAGGCCCTGGCCCCGACATGATGCATAATAATATTGCTGGGTACTTCAAATACGGCGTAACCTAAAAAGAATATGCCGGCGCCCAGCGCAAACGCCGCGTCGCTGATACCGGTATCAACCTGAAAAGCCTGTTTGGCAAATCCAATATTGGCGCGATCCAAAAAAGCCAGAATATACATCAGAATAATAAAGGGAACTATTTTTTTCCGGGCTTTATCCATCGCACGATTGGTCAGTTCGGTATTTATAATAGCTGCCATACGTATACACCCCTTGTCCTTATTTTTGGGAACGGTAGAATGAATGCTGTAGTATCTTTTGCTGCCATCCCCTTGACGGGAGAGCAGCAAAAGAACAATTTCTTATTATTGAGATATATGGGTTATTATATGATGCAACGGTAAGCAAATACAAGCTGTCGTACTTTTACCCGGCTACGGCTGCACCGGCTTCTCCTTCCTGTCAGCAGTTCAATTTTGGGCAAGCGCAACTACTTTTAAATATTTTCCCGGATTTTTGGCGATATCACTTACATAATCCGGAATCTCCGCAAAAGCTATTGTTTTTGTTATTACTGCGGCAACATCCACTTTATTCTCTGCTATGAGTTGGATACTCTCGGGGAACGAGTGGAAACTATTCCTTGAGCCCACAATGTCAAGCTCTTTTTTAGTAAACAGGGCTGTCGGCAGGGGAATTTCGTTCTTCGGCCAGCCTACCAGCGAGATCCGGCCCGAATAGGCCACATAATCGATACTGCTCCGGATAGCGGCGGCGTTGCCGGAAGCTTCAATGATAACCTCCGCCATCCTGCCGCCGGTAATATTCCGGATTTCGTTTACCGCATCGGTGTTAACCGGATTAATGACGTGCTTTACCCCTAAGTCTTTAGCAAACGCCAACCGTTCTTCCACCGGATCTACGACAATAGGTACAGCCGCCAGCGTCAGCGCATACTGGGCTGCCAGTAGACCGATCGGTCCGGAGCCGGTAATCACCACATGCTCCCCTTGCTTTACGCGGGACCGCTTTACCGCATGCATGGAAATGGTCAGCGGTTCAACCATCGCCAGTAAGTTCCAGGGTATCGTACCGGGAACTTTGTGCACCAGATGACGCGGATGAGAAAAATAGTCGCTCATTGCTCCGTCAATATGCACTCCCAGGACAGTAAGATTTTCACAGCAGTTGGTCCGCGCATTCCGGCAAGGATAGCATTTACCGCAATATACATAGGGTTCCAGGACAACACGGTCACCCACTGCCAGCCCGGTTTCATTCGCGGGGATTGCAACTACTTCACCGGCGACTTCATGGCCAATAATCCGCGGATAGGATACCAGCGGATTGGTGCCCAAATACGCGCCTATATCCGAACCGCATATGCCCAAGCTATGCACTTTGATCAGAACTTCATTGTCTTTGCGGGCAATTTTAGGCACTTCCTGCACTTTAATTTCTCCGGGGGACTGCAAATAAATCGCGTTCATAGTGTAACGAGGCCTCCTTGATGTATCTCCTAGAACTTGTATTACAACGTCACGCCATTTTTAAAAATGGCAATTTCTCTAAAACCCATTTCCTCTGACTTCGTCGGCTTGCCGGAAGCTACCGCCAGGATATAATCGAACAATTCACCGGTCATTGCCGCCATTGACTTACCCGCCAGTAATCCGCCGGCGTCAAAATCCATCCAGTTACCCTTGCGTTTAACCAGATCGCTGTTGGTGGCCACTTTTACCGTGGGTACCGCTGTACCGAGAGGAGTACCACGACCGGTGCTGAACAGAATAATGTGACAGCCGGCCGCCGCCAGCGCCGTGGACGCCACCGCGTCATTGCCCGGTCCGCTCAAAAGATTGAGCCCTGCGCTTTGTACTGAATCACCATAAGCCAATACATCTACAACAGTACTGCGGCCGCCTTTTTGGACACAGCCCAGCGATTTTTCTTCCAGAGTAGAAATACCGCCTGCTTTATTGCCGGGCGACGGGTTTTCGTAAACAGGCTGGTCATAGGCCATAAAGTAGGCTTTAAAATCGTTAATCAGTTTTACCGTCTTAGCAAATACGGCTTTATCTTTGGCCCGGTTCATCAAAATCGTCTCGGCCCCGAACATCTCCGGCACCTCGGTAAGAACCGAGCTTGCTCCGCAGGCCAGTATCCGGTCGGAAAAAGCGCCCAGCAGCGGATTGGCGGT
>JAEZQV010000140.1 GCA_023441125.1 Bacillota bacterium | reverse complement strand
GCTTCGTACCGCTTTTTCTGCCAGGGGCTGCTGGCCGGACTGCAGACCCTGGGCGTTGAGGCGCAGATGAGCATGCCGGCGGCCGCCTATGGCCGGACTAAACGCCAGACTGCTTCCGCCGCCTGTTTTGACGCGCCGTCGCATTATGAAATTACCCATGGGGGCCGCAAACTGGTGGGCAGCGCCCAGGTACGCAAAGACGGCGTTATTCTGCAGCATGGCTCCCTGCTCTTAACTTTTGCGCCGCAGCAGGTGGCGGCGCTGCTCAACCTGCCGTCCGCCGCGGCCAGAGAGACGGTGGCGGCGATGCTGGCTAAAAAGGCCACTTCGTTGCAGGCTGCCGCCCAGCGGGACATAACCTGGGCAGAAGCCTGCCAGGCCATGCAGGCCGCTTTTGGTCCGGCCTTGGGGGTACAGCTGGCGCCGGGCGAGCTTGATGCTGAAGAACAGGCAACTGTTCTAGAACTCATGGCCGGCAAATATAGTGAGGACAGCTGGACCCTGCTGCGTTAAAACTGTCTGACAGTCGCAGAGCCTGCATACGGCAGTTACGGGAAAAAAATCTGGACCAGGAAAAAATGCCTTTGGTCATATAGGAGGATCGGTATGAGCTATGACGTGGCCGTTATCGGCGGCGGGCCGGGTGGCTATGTGGCCGCAATCCGCGCTGCGCAACTGGGTGGCAAGGTATTGATGGTAGAAAAGGAAACGGTCGGCGGGGTATGCCTGAACCGGGGCTGCATTCCCACCAAAACCCTGCTGAAGAGTGCGGAAAAATGGGAAGAACTGCAGCATTGCGCCGAATTTGGCTTAACAGCCGGGCAAATCGGCTTTGATTTTGGCGCGGTCATGGCCCGAAAAAATAAGGTGGTGGCCGGCCTGCGGGCCGGTATTGAACAACTGGTTAAAAGCAATGACATTACCGTAGTCTACGGCCAGGCCGTGCTGACTGCCGCCAATCGCCTGGCGGTAAGCACAGCTGCCGGTACAGAAACCTTTACCGTAGGCAAGCTGATTATCGCCACCGGCTCGGCGCCCAGTTCGCTGCCGGTGCCGGGGCGGGAACTGCCGGCCGTTCTCACCAGCGACGACCTGCTGGAGCTGACGGCAGTCCCCGAGAGCTTGCTGGTGATTGGCGCGGGCGTGGTCGGCCTGGAATTTGCTTTTATTCTCAAGGCCTTCGGCTGCGAAGTTACGGTCGTGGAACTGCTGCCGGCTATTTTGCCCATGGTCGACAGCGATATCGTGAAACGCATGGGGCCGCTGCTGCGCAAACGGGGCATAAAGACCCTGACCGGGGCTAAAGTGACGGCCATTGAGGAAACCGCCGGCGGTGTACTGGTCAAGGTATCTGCCGCCAAAGGCGAGCAGGAGTTTGCCGTGGAAAAGGTACTGGTCGCGGCCGGACGCCGGCCGGTGACGGAAGACCTGGGACTGGCTGAGGCGGGGATTGTCTATGACCGTAGCGGTATCCGGGTCAATGAACGGATGGAGACCAATATTCCGGGTGTGTATGCCATTGGCGACGTAACCGGCCAAAGTATGCTGGCCCATACCGCCTCGGCCGCCGGGATTGTTGCCGCCGAAAATGCCATGGGTCTCCAGGCGGTTATGGATTACCGGGCAATCCCCAGCTGCATTTTCACCACGCCCGAAATTGCCATGGTCGGCCTTACCGAAGAAGAAGCGGCCGCCCGGCAGTTAGCCTTTACCACCGGCAAATTCAATTTTGCCGCCAACGGTAAAGCCGTGACCATGGGGGAAACGGACGGTCTGGTAAAAATCATTGCCGATGCGGCCAGCGGCAAAGTGCTGGGCATGCACATCCTCGGTCCGCATGCCAGCGATCTGATTATGGAAGGGGCTTTGGCGATTCAAAATGGCCTGACCGCCCGGGATATTGCGCATACCGTGCATCCGCATCCCACTTTGTCGGAGACGGTACTGGAAAGTGCCCACGGCACTTTTGGCGATATAATTCACCAGGTTAAAATGAAGCCCAGATAAAGCAAGCTATGCTTGGGCCGGCAATATAAAACCCGCAGCCAGGAGCATAGCACTCCTGGCTGCGGGTTTGGCGTTACAGCATGCCTTTTTTTCGTAAAATCAGGCCGGCCACGCTGCTGGCGGTGATGCACAGCACCACCACTGTCCAGAAGCCTGTTTCGGTGCCCTGCATCGGCACGATGAGGCTCATGCTCCAGAAACTGGATATCATCGTGGGGATGGATAGCAGGATGGTGATGGCCGCCAAAAATTTCATGATATAGTTTAAATTATTGGAGATGACCGACGAAAAGGCGTCCATCATACTGCTCAGGATATCGCTATAGGTTTGCACCAGTTCCAGTGCCCGGCGGTTTTCAATAATGACGTTTTCCACAATATCCTCGTCCGCCTCGTGCATCGGCAACAGGTGCCGCAGCTGCGGATTGGAGCGCAGCCGCAGGATACTTTCCAGCACAATTACATTCGCCCGCAACGCCGCTGTAAAGTAAGTCAGACCTTTCTCCAGATTGAGCAGTTGAAAGACTTCCCGGTTGGTGGTGGACTTGCGGAGATGAACCTCGATTTCGTCGGTACGCTGGCGGATGGTATGGATATGCCGCAAAAAGATGTTGCCGGCCTGGTACAGGATTTGGAAGAAAAAGCGGGAGCTTTGGCGGGTGTCAAATTCGGGGCCGCCGTTGTCGGGAATGATTGCGGCCGGTTCCTTGCTGACGGTGATTACTAATTCGGGCAGTAACAGAATTGTAAAGGGAATGGTATCATATTGATCGGCGCTGCGGGCTACCGGCACGTTAAGGATAATCAGCACGCACCGCTCGTGGAGCAGGATGCGCGGACAGCTGTCTTCCTCAAAGGCATAGCGCAATAACTTCTCCGGGACAGCAATGGTGGCAGAGAGCAAGGCCAATTCCTCGTCCGCGGGTTCGGATGCTTTTATCCATGCTCCTTTTAGGGCTGCGGGCTCTAAGGCAATGGCCTGCAAGCCCTGATCGCCGCTTTTATAGACTGTCAGCATAACGCCTTATACCTTATTGACCCAGTATTGTGATTTGGAAATCCCCTCCAGTTCGATATGCTCAACAATACCGACAATGGCTGCATCCACGGCACTGTCGTTATTTTGCATAACCCGGCGGGCGGAACTGCCGGTCAACACCAGCACGGTTTCGCCGTTGCCTGCGCCGACGGTATCAACGGCTACCTGCAGACTGATGGTATTCATGCCGTCCAGGTTCAGCGGCTGAACGATGAGGAGCTTGCTGCCGATTAAGGTGTCATTCTTGGTGGGCGCAACAACCGTGCCGACGACTTTACCAAGCCACATAAAAAATCCTCCCCTATAAAGTAAACTTAGCCTAAGGCTGGTTTCAGCCCAACAGTTGATAAGGAGCAATAAACAGTACTCCTTACAGTTTTTGACTAAAACAGCCGGTTTCCTATGTGGTTTTTTGTGCGATCATAGTGGATTATTGCGACTTACAAAGGGCAGGAAAAGTGTAAAGTCCTGCTTGACGACGCGTAACCCTCAGAGTCGGAAACTGACCGGTTTATCGCCGCATAAGGCGGCCGTGATAATTTTCTTGACTTTTCTGATGGTTAGCCATACAATTTAAGTAACTAAATATGGAACAGGTGCCCGTTTGGGCTTAATAGGGAAGCCGGTCACATTCCGGCACGGTCCCGCCGCTGTGTTGGGGAGCCGCCTGCAACAAGCCACTGAAATAATTGATTATTTTGGGAAGGCGCAGTTGGGCTATGAACCTAAGTCAGAAGAACTGCCTGTTTGACAATCACCGTTTTTCACCCACGAGCGATGGGGAGGGGATTTGCGCGTAACTTGGGCAATCTTCTCTGTCAACCGATTAGGTGACAGGGATTTATTTATTTTAAGGAGATGTTTTAGATATGTCAGGGATTTTTTACGGCGTCGGCGTAGGGCCTGGCGACCCCGAGTTACTTACTTTAAAGGCCATTAATGCGATTAAGTCGGCCGATGTGGTTATTGCTCCCCGTACCGAGAAAAAAGATGAAAGTACAGCGTTATCCATTGCCAGACCTTATCTGCAGGAAAGCACCGAGATTTTGGAGCTGGTTTTCCCGATGAACTATAACGCACAAGCGCTGTCTGACGCCTGGGTCACCAATAAAACCACCATCCTGAGTTTGCTGGACAGCGGCAAGAAGGTGGCTTTTCTTACGCTGGGCGATCCTATGCTGTATAGCACCTATATGTATGTGTACCGTCTGCTGGAAGCGTCCGGTCACCAAATTGTCAATATTCCCGGCGTAAACTCCTTTTCGGCGATTGGCAACCGTCTGGGCATGCCGCTGGCTGAAGGCGGCGATATTTTAAGCATTGTTCCGGCCACCATCCAAGACGAACGGCTGGAAAAAGTGCTGGCGGTTTCTGATAATGTTGTGCTCATGAAGGTATATAAAAACTACACGGACATTGTGGAAAAATTACATAAACATGGTATGGTGGAAAATGCCGTAATGGTTTCCAAATGCGGCCTGGAAGGCGAAGAAATTGTGCATGACCTGGCTGCTGCCGGCGCGCAAAAGGTCAATTACCTGTCAACCATCCTGACCAAACGCTCCAAAGTGAGTAAACACGCATTGGCATGAGCAGTACATTAACGGCGCTCCTTCATCGTCAGCAAGCCAGAACCCGTCTGGCGGGGGGCGTGCTGCTGGCGGTGACGGCGCTGTTTACTCTAGCGGCTGTCGGCTTCGGCCGGGCCGATATCAGCATGTATGATGTGGCGTCGGTTATCTATGGCAAACTGGCCGGCAGCCCGGCGGCTTATAGCTATATCGGGGCGGCCAAAACGGCCATTATCTGGGATATCCGTCTGCCGCGCATTTTGGCGGCGATTGCCGTTGGCGGCGGCCTGGCGGTGGCCGGCGTAGTTTTTCAGGCCCTCTTGATGAACCCGCTGGCGGACTCCTACACCATGGGAGTATCGACAGGTGCGGCTTTTGGCGCCAGTGTGGCCATTTATTTAAACATTTTTGCGCAGGGAGGCCTGCCGGTTACGCTGTTTGCTTTTGGCGGAGCGGTAGCCACTCTCCTTATTGTCATGTCCATGGCCCGGGTTGGCGGCTATGTTTCCTCGGCTAATCTGGTTATCGCCGGCATTATTGTCAGCAGTATCCTGTCGGCAGCCATCAGTATGGTCAAAAGCCTGGCCGGTGAGCAGGTTTCGGCGATTGTTTCCTGGCTGATCGGCAGTCTGGCCGCCAAAAGCTGGGAACATGTGCTGTAC